>JADFVG010000133.1 GCA_015222405.1 Chloroflexota bacterium | reverse complement strand
GTTTTCAGTGAAGCTCTGCCATAGCTTCGTATGGAGGTAGAGCTTTATTTCTTTTAAGGGAGGATAGCAATTAACAAGGCGCAGGTAAACAGGAACAACGATTACACCGCTGAGGACATCGAGGTCCTGGATGGCCTCGAGGCGGTGCGCCGTCGCCCCGGGATGTACATCGGCAGCACCGGGCAAAGGGGGCTTCACCACCTGGTGTATGAGATCGTCTATAACAGCATCGATGAGGCCATAGCTGGCTGCTGCGATAAGGTAGATGTCACCATTTACAAGGACGGTGGGGTTGAGGTGACAGATAATGGCAGGGGAATCCCCATCGACATGCACCCCGTAACCCGCACCTCAGCACTGGAGGCGGTGATGACCACGCTCCACGCCGGGGCCAAGTTTGGCGGCAAAAGCTACACGGTCTCCGGTGGTCTGCATGGTGTCGGCGCCTCGGTAGTAAACGCCCTCTCCTCACGGCTCAAGGTTCAGGTGAAGCGGGACGGCAAGCTCTACTCACAGGAATACCGCCGTGGCAAGGCCCAGAAGAGCGTTGAGGCGGTGGGCGAGGCCTCAGATACAGGAACCATCACCACCTTCCTCGCCGATAAGGAGATCTTCGGCAACCTGAACTACGATTTCGATGTCCTGGCCCAGCGTTTTCGCGAGATGTGTTATCTGACCAAGGGTCTGGAGCTGCACCTAAGGGATGAGAGAGCTGACCGCGACATCACCTTTTACTTTGATGGAGGCATTGCCAGCTTTGCCCAGTACCTGAACAAAAATCGGACTGTGCTTCATAAGCCGATCTACATTTCAAAGCTGGTCAATGGCACTGAGGCCGAGGCTGCTATCCAGTATAACGACGGCTTCGCCGAAACCGCCTTCAGCTTTGCCAATTGCATCAACACCCAAGACGGCGGGAGCCACCTTACCGGCTTTCGCACCGCCCTGACACGGGTAATCAACGACTACGCCCGCAAGGCGAAGCTGCTCAAAGAGGAGGATGCCAATCTCGTCGGCGATGACACCAGAGAGGGGCTGGTATCCATTATCAGCGTCAAGATTGCCGAGCCTCAATTTGAGGGACAAACCAAGGCCAAGCTGGGCAACCCCGAGGTAAAAAATCATGTCGAAGCGGCAGTGGCGGAGGGGCTTTCCCAATACCTCGAGGAGCACCCCCAGGAAGCGAAAAGGATCATTGAAAAGTGCCTCACCTCAGCCCGGGCTCGTGAGGCGGCGCGCAAGGCTCGCGACCTGGTCATCAAAAAGACGTCCCTCGATACCGCCACCTTACCAGGGAAGCTTACCGACTGCACAGAGAAGAATCCCTCGCACTGCGAACTGTATCTGGTGGAGGGGGAGTCCGCAGGCGGCTCGGCAAAGCAGGGTAGAGATCGCGGCTTCCAGGCCATCCTCCCTCTGAGGGGCAAGATCCTCAATGTGGAAAAGGCCCCGCCGGATAAGATGCTGGCCCATGAGGAGATCCGTACCATCATCACCGCCCTGGGGGCGGGCATCGACGCCCAGATGGACCTCTCCAAGCTGCGCTACCATCGCATCATCATCATGACTGACGCCGACGTCGATGGCTCCCATATTCGCACCCTGCTCCTCACCTTCTTTTTCCGCCACATGGCGCAACTGATCGAAAACGGTTATCTCTATATTGCTCAACCACCCCTTTATCGCATCACCAGTGGCAAGGAGCAGCACTGGGTTTACTCGGAGAAGGAGCAGGAGACGCTGCTGAAGAAGCTAAAGGGGAAGAAGCTGGACATTCAGCGCTACAAGGGGCTGGGGGAGATGAGCGCCCAGCAGCTATGGGATACCACCATGAACCCGGAAACAAGAACCATGCTCAAGGTCAATGTAGCCGATACC
>JADFVG010000132.1 GCA_015222405.1 Chloroflexota bacterium | reverse complement strand
TCCTGCCCGCACCAATCTCTTGCCTATCTTACTCCTGTAGAGTATATTGAGACGGAACTTGCCAGAATCTGCAGGCAAGTGTCACCTATGTGGTCAGCCAGCACAAGCCCTAGCAATGGGGAGGTTTAGAGGTTATAATATATGCATCGAAGGGTGTGTTTTTGGGGTTTAGATGAAGGCTTCAGCCAAAGGAGGCGCCTATGTTTGACACTTTAAGGGCGATCATTTCAAAGACAGATGCGGATTACGCCGATATTCGCTACGAAATACTCCGAGAGACGAGGATCGTCTTCAACGGTGCCGAATTAGGGGAGATCGGCTCGAATACCACCGATGGATACGTATTGCGGGTACTCAAAAACGGCGGCTTGTCCACCATAGCCTTCACGAAGGAGACCGATGCCGAAAAAGCGATCAAGAGCGCCCTAGAAAATGCCCTGCTCCTGTCACGGAACACAAAGAAGCCCGTCGTGTTCGCCCCAACCGAGGCAATCAGAGGCGCCTTCTTGCCGCCCTTGAAAGAGGACCCGCGGAGGATTTCGATCGCGGAAAAGCTGGAATTAACCCGGCACTACAACGACATCCCCCTGAAGCAGGAAGGGATCAGTATGACTAACCTGCAATACAAGGAGGTCGCACGAGATAAGTGCTTCGCCAGTACCGAGGGAAGCGAAGTCAGAGAGGAGCTGATTACCACAACGATAAATGGGCTAATTACCAGCAAGGACGGGAATCTCATTCAGAACGTGAGGGTAGGGGCTGGAGGAAGCAATGGATTTGCCATCCTTAGAAATCGGGATGAGGAGTTTGAGAGGAAAACGAGAATTGCCCTCGACCTTCTCCGGGCAAAGCCGGTAGACGCCGGGGTATACGATGCAATACTCAATCCCAATATGGCCGGAGTCTTTACCCACGAGGCGTTCGGACACTTCTCTGAGGCCGACCTTGTCGAAGACAACCCCACGATGAGAGAGAAGATGAGAATTGGAGCGAAGCTGGGGAACAAGGTGCTCAACATCATTGATGACCCAACAATGCCTGGCCAATTGGGTTTCTATAAGTATGATGACGAAGGGGTAACGGCCAGACCGGTTCAATTGCTGAGAGACGGGATTCTGGTGGGCCGCCTGCACTCGAGAAGGACTGCCGCAGCCTTTGGAGAGCCTTTGAGTGGCCACTCGATTGCCGAAGATTACCGTTTCGCTCCCATCATAAGGATGGGCAACATCTTTATCCAACCGGGAACCAACAGCTTTGAGGAGCTTATTGAGGAACTTGACGATGGGTTATATATCCTCGACAGCAAGGGAGGGCAGACCAGCGGGGAGAACTTCACCTTCGGCGCTCAGTACGCCTATAGGGTCGAGAACGGCAGACTGGGGAAAATGATTCGTGACATCAATATCTCCGGGAATCTGTACCGGACGATGCAAAACATCACCGCCATAGGAAATGACCTGGTGCTGGGTGAAATCGGCGGGTGTGGTAAAGGGCAACTCAACATTCGTTCCTGCCATGGCGGGCCACACATACTTATGAGAAACGTTGTCATTGGAGGTGCGTGATGGAAGCATTGCTTGAAATCGCCAAAAAAGTCAGTGATCAAGTGGAGATCTACTCGCTGGAGCAGGCGACCGATTCCGTTTCGTTCGAGAATGCGAAGCTCAAGGATATCGATAGCAAGCTGCAATCGGGGATTTCCTTGAGAATAATAAAGGATGGGAAACTCGGATTCGCATTTACCAGAAACCTGATCAGTGGCGAGGAATTCCTGCAAAACGCGCTCGATTCTCTGAGCGTCGAGGCGGGCTTTGACCTCCCCGTCACGCGGGACCCGGCTCAACTGGATACTTATAACTCGGCTATCGAGACCCTCACCAATACCAATATCGTGGATGAGTGCAACAGGATCTGTGAAATGCTTGGTCCCAGAAGGAGTGGACAGATCAACATAGAAGCCGGACGTGTGACATCAAGGGTGCGACTCATAAACAGCAATGGAACCGACCTTTCATCGAGGTCATCTCTATACTATTGCTACACTGCAATTATGTATCCCGGCTCCTACTCCTCGATAAGCCGACTGGTGGCTTTGAAGCATTTTGAGAGAACACCTGACGAACATCTGAACTTCATTGTCAACACCTACAATAAGTCGCTGAAAGAAGCGAGTCCCCGCGGAGGGAAAATGAAGGTGCTCTTCTTGCCGGATACCATTTACAGTTTAATGTGGAGGCTTGCGAGCGCCACGAACGGAAAGAATATCTACGAAGGGAAATCGCCGGTCTCGGAGAAACTGGGGGATGAGATGTTCGACCGTCAACTGACCGTATATAACGACCCCCTCAATGATCAATTCCCCGGCGCCCGCAGCTTTGATGACGAGGGTACGCCCTGTCGCTACTTTCCAGTCGTTGAAAACGGCGTCCTAAAGAATTTCTATTATGATCTTCATTACGCCGACAAGCTGAACGCAAGCCCCACCGGGCATGGATTCAGGAGCGCGATGTGGGGCGGCGATTCGATCGCTACAAAACCCACGCCGTCTCTGGATCACGCCTTCATAAAGCCCGGCGATAAGTCTCTTTCAGAGCTCATAGGGTCGATCGATCGCGGCATCATCATCGCCGGTGTGCTTGGAGCCCATAGTGGCAACATCCCCAATGGTGATTTTTCTATGGGCCTCAGCCCAGGACTATATGTGGAAAAGGGAGAGATAGTGGGTAATGTAAAGGACGCCATGGTAGCCGGCAACATCTATGAGGTGATGAAAAATGTGCTGGCGATCGAAGATACCCTCTACCCGGCAATGACGGGAACCTTCCCGGCGATATTGTTCGACAGTGTGAGTGTAGCGACCAAATCATAGGCGGTAAGATTTCAAGGTGTGGAATGCAAGGGATTATCCAATCGCCCAGGAACGCATTCCACTGCGTGTTGCGCCAGAATAAACTGTTACCGAAGTGCTCCTTGTTGCGTCATAATACCGGTTACCGAGTTGATTCTTTCCGTTACCTTTGAGCCAGAGCGCAGAGGTGATCCACTTGTATATCCTGAGGCTATCCTCAAACTTCACTGATTTTGTGTATGTGAGGACCATATCCAGTGACGACCAACCACCTAGTCTCATTATGTGTTCGATATCGATACCGGCCCTATGAAGATTTGAAGCGAACGTTCTTCTGAATGTATGAGGATTGCATGGTAGTCCAGTCTTTTGCTTTAGCTTCTGTAGCATCAACTGAATGCCATTAGGCTCTATATGCCATACATCAGAACCTTTGCTATTCTCAGCAATCACGCGCCTCAATAAGCGGGCTGTCCTCTTGGTAAATGGTGCCTTTCGCTGCTTATTGCCCTTACCCCAGATAGTAACAGTATAGTTCTGCCAATCGATATCATCCGCTTTTACACTGGCTAGTTCACTCAACCTCATACCACAGTCAGCAAATAGACTTATCATGCATCTATCCCTCGTGTTATCGGCTACATCGATTAAGTACTCTACCTGCCTGGGTGTTAGGCTGGGTAATATCGGTTCGCTTGTTTTGGGAGGGCTAATCCTTTTGATAGGATTATATTCTATATAACCCTCTTCTGTGACCCAATTGCAGAATGCTTTTAGTGCTCTGTAATAAGCATGTTTGGCATTGCCACATGTTAGGTCTGCAAGAAACCTATTTATCCCTTCTGGTGTTAATCGGTAGTTCTCAACAAATGGTTTCAGACAATACTCATAGAACTCTGTTGTTCGTTCACTTATACCTTGTCTTCTGGAAGTAAGGAATTTCGTTAACAAAACAGGGAGACCATTGTTAACAAATCTGGCTAGTTCTGGCGGCAAGATAGGGCTGTTTTGAATTGGAGTCTTAGTAGGCCGTATGGGATTCGAACCCATGACACCCTGATTAAAAGATACAAGAGGTATGTCCCTGAGGGTGAAAAGAGGTAATTCTTGATACGTTTTTGTTGGCGAGTTAGCTTAAGGTGGTGCTGTTTAGTACCAACTTGTGGTTTATGGTGGTGGAGAGTTCGTTAGCAAAAACGTTAGCAGAATGACATTTGTTTAGATTACCAATTGACGTCCACCATCATTTGAGGTCTTGATAGCATAGGACGGAAAATGGGAAATAGATGGTTAGTTGCAGCAAGGCAAAAGCAGCTATGTCGATGTTAGATAGAATGTCGTATATTCAATTCTGCGATAGATGTAGAGCTTGGATCAGGTTCTTCACGTACTTCGTTGGCTCGAGCCGTCTTTCTGGTTATTTGCGTAGATGAGGCAATTTCATATAAGGCAATTGATATAGGTCCTGATGGTAAAAGCAAGACAGACTGTAATGGACGATTTACCCCATCTACTGTAGGGTCTTCCACAATGTCAAGGAAGACTCTTGAAATATGGAAGGAAATTTCCTTCGCATCCAGAATGGCTTGATTCTTCGGGTCGTAGTCAGTGAGAAACATGTCATCAGGCCTGCACATAAAATGCTTTGGGTGATATAGGCCACTAGGTTTGCGCATATCTATGATCTTCTGCAGGCGCGGCTCCAAATCTTTGATGCCTATGACAGCTTGTAATCGCTCTGATACCGCATAACCATGACTTTGTGCATCTGGATAAGCATAGAAGAGTTTGGAATTGCCTTTTGTAGAGATTCCGGCGAGAAGACAATGTGGGGTTTGTGTATCCCAAGTGGCAATCGCTGAATCAAATGAAGTTTTGAGAATTTCACCAAGGGATTCAAAAGTACCCGATGTGGATAAAGCAAGACCGTCTTTAAGTTTGGCAAGGGCGTGCTGTGCCTCAAGTACGTTTCCTGCAAAAACGGCAAAAATATTGGCCGCCAAGGGAATTATCTTCTTGCCGTCATCACGATGGGGCGGTGTAGCACGCAAATATGAATATCGTGAATCAGAGAGTAAGAGAATGGGAGAGACGCCTTGAGCTTTGGGGTGCTCAAATTTGAAACCAGCAGCAAGAGTCATATTTGTACATCCTGTCTATTCAAACGCAATTATACCAGTAAGATTAGCGATAGCGAGAATAGTATAAGACAGACTTGACAAATGATCAAGAATATGGTACCCTGGTACTGTATTTACTAAGGCGCTAAATATGAATGAATATGGATTAAGCATCAATCCTCGTAGTAGATGGAGTGAAAGTTCAAAGGCAGCAAAAGTATCTGTAAGAGAGCTGGAGATACTGATTTTGCACAGTGAAGGCAAATCAAACGAGGAAATAGCCGAGACCCTTGATATCAAATACCAGACCGTAAAGAACATGCTGCATAGTCTCAATAGGAAATTGGATGCGACAACGAATGCGCAAGCCCTCATGAAAGCTATTTCGGAGGGTCTAGTCAAGGTGAACATACAGAACAAGGATGAAAGGGACCTTGCGGAGAAGATAATGTGGGCTATAGAAACCGAAGCATCGCGGTCCAAGGAGGACGCGGGTCTGATAAACATGATAAGGAATTGGAGAGAGAAGGGAAGGACGAAGAATGAACAAGGCGGTCAATAAGGGATGAGTGAGTTATTGAGATTTGAGAATGGGGAGAGCTCGAAGAGCCAAGAGGATGAAGAAGCGGCGCGAAGCGATGGCAGAGGCGGCGGCGATAGCCGCGCCGCTGCCTCTCCTTCTTTCCTTGTCCATAATAAGGATAATGTCAACGCTCAGCTTTACAGAGCACAGAGTTTGTTGGCAATGTGGGACTTCT
>JADFVG010000131.1 GCA_015222405.1 Chloroflexota bacterium | reverse complement strand
CGATCGCTTCCTCCTTCTCCAGTCCTGCCGCGCCAACTTCAGCCCGGTAATGGGACTGTTTCGCTACGAAGGGCGAGGGGTTCGGGCGCTCCTTGGGGAGTTGCCGCTAGATAGGCCCGCCTTGAGTGCCGTCGATGACAGCGGGGTGGCTTATCACGTCTGGGTGGTAAGCGATGAAAAAACCACTGCCCGGGTATCGCAGTTCTTTGCTGACAAGACTGTCTATATCGCTGATGGCCACCATCGCTATGAGACTGCTTTGGCATATCAGAGGGAGCAGCGCTCTGCTCACTCCTCTTATAAGGGGGATGAGGGTTTCAATTTCGTGATGATGACCCTCACCGATGCCGAGGATGCCGACTTGGTCATGTTTCCCACCCACCGCTTGGTGCGCGGTCTCCGTGAGGAAAGGATAGCCAAGTTAAAGGAGGGGCTGAGCACCTATTTCTATTCTGAGGAGCTGCTTCCCCCCTTAAATACCCCCAGCGAAACTGTGGCAAGCTGGCTCGATATCCTGGAGAGGAGAAGAGAAAGGGGGACAACCATTGGCCTTTATGGCCTGCATGGGCAACAGCTATGTTTGCTTGCGCCCCGGGACGAGGAAACCCTTCGTGGGAGGATGCTGCTTGACTGGCCCAGTCCGGTCAAGGATTTGGATGTCAGCCTGCTCCACTGGATGATTTTACCCTCGATGCTGGGTATTAATAGTGCCGAAAAGGAAGAGAGCTGCCTGGAATATACCCGTGACGGGGTGAAAGCCACCTCAGCGGTAGATTCAGGGGCCTATCAGCTAGCCTTTCTCCTCGCCCCAGCGGCGATCTCCAATGTCCTGGCTGTGGCTGATGCCGGGCTCAGGATGCCCCCAAAATCGACCTATTTTTATCCCAAGACGCCTACCGGCCTGGTGATAAATCCTCTTTGGGATGATGAATAGAAATGTCCCAGCAATATGAAAGGATGCTCTACGATCCTGACCGGGTATCAGCATTAACCAGAGATGAAATAGAAAGGCTACTTGAGGAAGCGGAGAAGAGGTTTGAGCTTGATCCCAACTTGATTCGGCTGAGCTCTGGTCGTGCCATTTTTGTTGGCGATACCCACGGCGATTTCGATGCCAGTAAAAGGGTTATCGCCAGCTATCTAACGCCTGAGGACAGGGTGATATTCTTGGGCGATTACGTCGATCGAGGGCCACAGTCTTTGGAGAACATTAACTATCTACTTTCATTGAAATTGGCTTATCCAGAGAATGTTTTCCTGCTCATGGGCAATCATGAAGCCTACGCCGTCACCCCCTTTTACCCTGCCGATTTTTGGGAGCGACTGGATCGGGAGTTGCACCAGCGATATGCCTCGGTGCTGGCTAAGCTCCCTTTGGCGGCGAGCACCGAAAATGGGGTCATCGCTTTGCATGGGGCGCTGCCAGAGGTGGAAAATCTAGAAGCTATAGACGAAATCAGGGTTGGCAGCGAAGCGTGGCGGCAAATAGTATGGGGCGATTGGGAGCAGAGGAACGGAGGCTTCCTTGGCGACGACCCGTTCACGGGGAGACCTCAATTCGGGGAGGACCATTTCCAAGAGATGATGACCAGATTTGGGAAAGACCTTTTGATCAGGTCGCATCAGCCAACAGCACCGCAGAGCATGTTTGGAGATCGGTGCCTGACAATATTTACCTCTTGCGCCTATGTCGCCGTAAGGACGATAGCCATCGTTGACCTGGAGAAAAGGGTGAACACGGTGGCGGATGTGATTGTGGAGTCCTTCTAGAAGGGGCGAAGTGGGGTATCTTTGGCGCGGTAAGGAACGATGAGTCCAGCAACGGATAGGCTCACCTTTCTCGGCACCGCCGGGGCGCGGTTGATGGTGGCAAGCCAGATCCTGGCCTCAGGGGGGTTATGGCTTGAGCTTGCTGGGACCCAGATACTCCTTGATCCCGGTCCCGGCACTCTTGTCCAGGCAGCCAGGAGGAAGCTCAGGGCTTCAAAGCTTGATGCCATCGTCCTCTCTCACCGCCATCTCGATCACTCGGCGGATGTTAACGTCATGATCGAGGCCATGACTGATGGTGGGCTGCGGAGGAGGGGGACACTCTTTGCCCCCCGCGATGCTCTGGAAGATGACCCCGTCATCCTTCATTACCTGCGCTCATACCTCGACAATATCGAAATTCTAGAGGAGGGGAAGAGCTACAACATCGGTGAGGTCACCCTTAAGACCCCCATCAGGCACCGCCACGCTGGGGAGACCTATGGGGTGATTTTCGCCAGCCCGAGGCATACCATCTCCTGTATCGTAGACACCCGCTTTTTCCCAGAGCTATGTTCTCACTATCAGGGCGACCTTGTTATTGTGAATGTGGTCAGGCTGGAGCCGGGTCATCCCTTCGACCACCTTTCAGCGCCTGAGGCAGGCGAGATCATCAAAGAGATCAAGCCTAAGGTGGCGATCCTGACCCATTTCGGCATGACCATGTGGCGGGCTAAGCCCTGGGAGGTGGCGCGGAGGCTCTCGGAGGAGACCGGCGTTCGCGTCATCGCTGCCCGTGATGGGATGAAGTTTGATCTGGCCGAGCTTGACTAGGAGTGATATGGAACCAAGTTTAGCGCAGGAACTCGCTGTTCTGCTTAGGGAGCGTGGTCTAACCATTGCTGCCGCCGAATCGGCCACAGGGGGACTGGTATCCGATCTGATAACCAACGTTCCTGGCAGCTCTGATTACTTTAAAGGCTCTGTGGTGGCTTACGATAACGAGATTAAAGTGAGGGTTCTGGGGGTGAGCAGGGAGACCCTGGAACGGTATGGAGCCGTTAGCTATCAGACCGCCGACGAGATGGCTGATGGTGTCAGGAAGCTGATGAATGTCGACATCGGATTATCGACTACTGGCATCGCCGGTCCCACTGGCGCTACCCCGGAAAAGCCGGTAGGCCTGTTCTATATTGGAATCTCATCCGCTTTTGGCACCAAGGCTGCTGAGCATGTCTTCGGCGGGGATAGACTCCAAAACAAGAAAAGTGCTGCTGAGGCGGCTCTCATCATGCTCAGGGAACATCTGCTAAAGATAGTAACCTAACCTCTTTCTCCAAGAAAGCGCATACCGGGCTCACGCGCGAGGCCCTCGAACTGGACCGCAGCTATATGCTCTGCCCTGTACCAAACATCGGGATTATCAAGAGGCATAACCGTTGGCTCTGTTGGCAACATGTTCGGGGCCGAACTGCGCACCCAGTTGTCATATTCCTCCTCGCTGTTGAACTCCACGAAGTGTCGTATGCTTTGCCCCCCCGATAAATGAACTGTAAAATAATACCTCTTCTTCATAACCCCTCCTCAACTTCATGTTGGGCAATTATACGCCAATGCGAGGCTCTTGACTAGTGAATTGCCGCCTCCTCAATAGCCTTTCAAGGTGAGGCTTGTCCTAGACTACCTTTGACAACGGGGGCGATTGACCTCTTGTTGCATGATAAATTACAATAGGGTACAGGGAGATGAACAGCGCTTCGGGGCGCGCGAGGGGTGAGAGGTCATGATTATCAGGGATATTTCACAAGGCATAGGGCCTCAAGATGGCACGCTTCGCCTGCTGGGTATTTGGGACACCGTGCTCGACATGGGGGAGGGATTTAGGCCCCATGCCCATGATGGGGTTGAGGAGGCTTATTATATCGTTGAAGGCAAGGGCGAGATGTTCCTTTCCGGGGAAGCACAGGAAGTAAAGGCGGGCGATATTGTTTACATCCCGCCTAAGAGCATTCATTTCATAAGGTCAAAGGGTAGAGCGTCTCTCAGGGTTATCACCGTAAGCGTGGCTGTGGGTGGGGAAGGCCAAGCTCTGCCCCCGTATTATCAAATCGCGATAAGTAAGAACTAGCCTTATGAGGAGGTGGACAAGCCTTGCCAGCTAGAGCTCAGCTCAAGATTCATAGAAAGCCGCAGTTGAAAAATCCTCGCCTGATTTTGGCCTGGGGTTCTGTTGGCGATGTCGGGATAGAGGCTGTCGCCTACTTGAGGGACAAACTAGGGGCCCGGGAGTTTGGGCACATCGAGCCCTATGATTTCTTTGACCCCTCTATTGAAGTGGCAAATGGGCTGGTGGAACTGGAATTTCCCCAGAGCAAGTTCTATTACTGGAAAAACGGTGATGGGGATGACCTCATCCTTTTTATTGCCGATTACGAACCGCAAGTGGGACGCTATGAATACGCTAATCTCCTTCTCGAGGTTGGGCAGCGATTCCATGTGCCCCGTATATATACCATTTGGTCCTTTCCCTCGCTTACTTCTCACACTGAGGAGCCCAGGGTCTTCGGGGTGGTAAACGATGCCAAGCTCGTGCCATACTTGGAGCAACATCCGGTAATCCCGATCCGGGAGAGAGACCTTATCAGCATGAATGGCCTTGTTCTCAGCCTGGCCAGAGAGAAAGGATTTCAGGGCATCTATCTGCTGGCAGAGGTGCCGCACTATGCTACTGGAACCTATCCCAAATCGTGTCGAGCTGTGCTCCGGGTTTTGACCGCTATGCTGGGCATCGGGATTGCTCTTGATGAGTTCGACCCATTGATTGAGCAAGCTGAAGAGGAGATGGACGAAATGGCGAAGAAGGCCTCCTGGGCCTTCCTCGAGGACTTCACCATCGATTACGGCGACCTTTTCAAGGAAGAGGAGCATTAGAAGTGGGGGGTGGGATCATGGAAGCGGTCACATTTCATAGCGAGCCTGAGCTTAGAGACCCATCTCTGATTGCCGCCTGGCCTGGGATGGGAGGGGTGGCCATAACAGCCGCAAGATATCTAAGGGATAAATTGGGCGCTGAAGAACTGGCGACCATCGAGCCGTATGACTTCTTTGATCTGGGCGCAGTTTCGGTTCATGATCAGGTGGTGGGGGAGCCGGAATTCCCCGAGAGCAAATTCTATTTTTGGAGGGGTGGGGAGGGAAAGGACCTCATAATCTTCCTCGGAGAGGCTCAGCCCGTGGCGAGAGGGTATCAATTGGCCAATCTTGTCTTGGATGTAGCTGAGAGGTTCAAGACCAAACGGGTGTACACCTTTGCCGCAGCCCCCAGCCATATCTATCACACGAGAAGGCCGAGGATCTTGGGGGCCACCACTGAGCCCAGGCTGGCCGAAGAGCTTAAGGGGATGGATGTGAAGCCAATGGTTGCCGGCACCGTCAGTGGTTTGAACGGCCTACTGCTGGGCGTTGCCAAGAGAAGGAATATGGAGGGCATTTGTCTCCTGGGGGAGATACCAGTCTATACCACTCCAATAGCAAACCCCAAGTCCTCTAAGGCTGTGCTCGAAGTTCTAATTAAGTTGTTGGGCATAGAGCTTGACCTCGCTGAGATCGATGACTGGGCGAGACAGGCGGAAGAGGAAATAGGACGGAATATCGAGTCGCTCAGAGAGTCGCATGCTGAGGAGGCGCAAAGGCTTCTCGACTATTTTGACCGACTGGAGCAGGCGAGCGCTGAGGAGGAGATCCAGGAGCCGCTTGAATTCAGCGCTGAGGAGCTTCTGGCTGAGGTGGAGCGATTCCTCAAAAGGGAGCGGGAGAAGGGTAATTAATCTTTGACCACCCGATGTTCTAAATAGCCGTTATTGAAGAGGCAGGAGGTAAAGAATGGCTTATTTGGCAATCCCCACGGCAGTTGGCGGCTTCTTTTTCAGCTCCTTCCTTGCCATGCTATTTTGGGGCATTATCGGTCCCTGGGTTGGAGTAAGCACCATAAGCTACCTCGATGCTATGGTGGTTACCATTGCCCTCTGGCTGGTGATAGCGCCGGTAGTTGCCGCTATCAGCAAACGAACGAGGGACTAGAACCATAATCAAGCAGAGCCACAGATGAGCCGCGTGGGAATCGGACCCACGACACGCGGATTAAAAGTCCCCCCTTTCTACCGCTTCTTGAAGTCACTATCTCAGGGTCTTCCGCCGTAATGCACCTTCTAGAGGGGGTAGTGATGCAGCCTCACTTGGTCTCGGAGGTGGAAAGACAACATATCCTTGGCCTCTTGCTCTCCCGAAGTACCCAATCAATAGTTGGAGCTGATTTCCTGGGACTAATTTCCTAGGACTAATTTCCTATTGACGAATAACAGATTCTATGCTATGCAGGAATAGAGGATGCCATCATAATATAAATCTTTCCTGACAAAAGATAAAAGGTTTGGGCGGCGCTAACTTCAAGAAACCTTCTTTGTCGACGCTCAAACCTTATGTCGTTTGCTGAAGGGTGTGCTACGGGGGTCAGGTTTGACCTGGCTGGGTAGATGCCTCGGCATGTTCAGGCTTCCCCTTAAGAGGATGCCGGGTTTTAGAAAAAAGGGGCTGAGACACGTAGCCCTACAACCCGTGGACGAAGCTCTCTGTGAGCTATCCGCGGGCATCCGGCCAGCGGATGTAGGGAGCGCCGTACGCGTGTTCTCGGCCCCTGCTAGGGATAGATGAGAACTATTATAGGGAAGTCGTTATTGAATTTCTTGTGCTGGCAGATTGTGCGAACCCGACAACTGCTGCGTAACCAGTGACTCTCAATTATTAGGTACTGACAAGAAGGGCCTAGGCATCACGCCTAAGCCCTTACCACTGAGTCTAGAGCCACCGGACATAGGACTCTAAACTACGTTCGCCGCTTTTCAGCTGGTCCGATGCAGCCTAAATTAGGAGAGACTAGCACATGTTTGTGATTTTGTCAAGTGGGCATTTTTGTACGCTGGTTTTGATGTACCTAGTGGACGAACATAGCTTGCTACATAGCAAAAGGAAGCGGAAGCTAAAAGTCAAGAGAGGAGTGAGTGATGAGAAAAGTCAAGCAGTGAACGAGCAAGGAGGTGTGCAGATAGTGCAACAAACCGCTGCAGGCTGCCAGGTAACAATCCTCGGTAATGTTCAATGGTGGACTCTGTATTCACCTTGCTAAAAACAGTGGGATATAATAGAGCCAATGCAGAAGATTACTTGGCAGTGCCTGTGCTCTATTTGCCAGCGCCCAATACAACGCGGTAAGCCAACCATTCTCTTTGCCACAGATAAGCCTGAGATAGTAGGCATTTGTCATACGACTTGCGGCTACCGCTGGTATAGATATGGTCAGTTTCAAATGTGTCCCCCATACTATCTTTCCGATGAGCAAATATCGTTTCTTGTGCAATTCTTCCACAGGCTTTACAGCCTTCCAGGTGGACAGGAGCCCAACCGTGAACTGCGATGGTGTTTGTCTGTTTTACTCCGGAATTATCCAGCTTCATTAATAAACCCAATGGCATCCTATCGGAAGTTTCTGGATGAGCACAAACTTGGGCCTCGAGAGTGGCTGTACAAAGGTGATCTTGAAGCAGATTTTCTCCGCTCTCTTGCACAGATTCAGCAAGCAGCGAGAGAGAAGTCTGTGGGAATTGAAATTGACTTTCGTGATTGAGTGATTCTTTGGGTATCTGGTCAATCTGTTCTCAATTGCACAAGCACTCGTTTTGTTAAGGCTCAGCTCACCATGCCGTTGCACAGAATTGGCGCTTTGTTCAATGGCCGCAACGGCTATACATCTGGACAGCCTGTATTCTGCTGTCCTACAATAAGGGAGAATTCTCACATCGAAAGGAGATGAGGCAATGGCTGAGAAGTATGATGCCATCGTAGTTGGGGCGGGGATTGGTGGCTTGGCGGCTGCCCTTATGCTTTCACATCGAGGCAGGAAGACCCTGCTCCTGGAACAGCACGGGTTTCTGGGAGGAAGGCTATCATCGTTTGACAGGGGAGATTTCCACATCGATTTAGGCGTTCACCTCATATCCAGAAGTGATAAGGGCCCCGTTGGCGACGTGCTGCGTCGTGTTGGAATACCAGACCCCGTCAAGTATATCCATGTCCGGCCCCGTTCCAGCTATCAGGGCAAGGTTCATACCTTCCCCCACGACCTAAAAGATATGGTGCCCGAGAAGGATTTCACCGCCCTGATGAATTTTCTCAGCGACATCCGCTCCATGCCAGAAGAAAAGATGAAAGAATACGATGACGTGGACTTAAGGACCTTTTTTTCACAGTACACCCAGGAACCAATGGTCTGCGCTTGGATCGAAAGCATTTGCACCATCTATATTTGTGTTCCACCCGCGCTCGCCAGCGCGGGTGAATTCATGCGCTGCTTGAAATGGGAGGCGGAAGCCAGGGCATCGGGCTACCCTGAGGGGGGCTGCAGCGCTATCTCCAATGCCTTCGGAGACGGGATAAAAAGGTTCGGCGGCGAGATCAAGTTGGGAGCCAAGGTCCAGAAGATTGAGGTGGAAAGGGGCAGTGTCAAGGGTGTGATGGTCGGAGATGAACTCTACCAGTCGGATTTGGTAGTCTCCAATGCTGATATCAAGAACACAGTTCTGAATCTGGTGAGCGCCGACTATTTCCCGTCTGACTACGTGGACTATGTCAAGGGCCTGCGGTACTCGTGGAGTGGTCCGGTGGTGCGAGTTGCCCTTGATAAGAACCTGACCGATATCCATATGCTGGCCCAGATTGGTACCACTGATCTAGAAGGCTACCACAACAAACTTGAGAATGGCATCATACCCGACGAGCTAAACCTTATGGTGGTTGTCCCCTCCAACTTCTCCGCTGTGGTCGCCCCTGAAGGAAAGCAGTTGGTCTGTGTTGCTGCCTTCGGCACGGGGGCGAGGATGACAAACGAGCTGAAGAAAGAATTGATAGAAGCTATACTCAACTCGACTGAAAAAATCATCCCCGGCCTGCGGGAGCACACCACGTGGGTCAACACCATGACATGGGATGACCTTGACAACATGTTGAACGAGGAGGGAGCCGTCATTGGCATCGGCCAGACAGCGGACCAGTGTGGAGATAAGCGGCCCAAGATAAAGAGTCCTATTGAGGGTCTCTATATCGTGGGAGGCGAAGCCGGCGGCACCGGCGTCGGCACCGAGCTATGCGCCAACAGCGCTATGGAGTTCATGGACGTGCACTGCCCTATTGCATAGGAAACGGCAAACAGCCCCCTTTGTGCCGAACTTGGCTCATCCAGGCACATTGGGTCGGGATGCCGGAAAGCCCCGCCAAATTTCGCAGATTTGGGCGAGTTTGACTAGTGGCGAATTGGGGAGTGAGGGTTTTAGTTGACAGGTGTCAAAGCTAAATGAGCGGCAGCGCTGGGCGGCATCACTGCGCGGAGAGAAGGCAGAGACCGAGATTCCGAGGGCAAAATGTAGCACTTTAATGGACGACGTGCATACTGAGGTCTACAAGTAGCAATGGAAAGACCTGGTCTTAGCATGTCTCCGGCGCAGTGGCCGGGACAGGATTTCCACCGCAGCGGCTGTACATCTGGACATCTGCAATCTGCTGTCTATAATAAGGGGGAGAATTCTCACATCGAGAGGAGACAAGACAATGGCTGAGAAGTATGATGCCATCGTAGTTGGTGCAGGGATTGGTGGCTTGGCGGCTGCCCTTATGCTTTCGCATCGAGGTAGGAAGACCTTGCTCCTGGAAAAGCATAGATTTCTGGGAGGAAGGTGTTCATCGTTTGACAAAGAGGGTTTCCATTGTGATCTGGGGGTTCACCTCATATCCAGAAGTGATAAGGGCCCCATCGGGGACGTACTGCGTCGGGTTGGAATACCAAACCCCGTCAAGTATGTCTATGTCCGGCCCCGTTCCAGCTACCAGGGCAAGGTCCGTACCTACCCCCACGATTTCAAAGACATGGTACCCGAGAAGGATTTCAATGGCCTGATGAACTTCCTCGGAGAAATCCGCTCCATGCCAGAAGAGAAGATGAAAGGGTATGATTACACGCCGCTGCAAACGTTCCTCTCCCAGTACACTCAGGAACCGCTGCTCCACAGTTGGGTCCAAAGCATTTGCGGCATCTATACTGGTTGTCCTATCGAGACGGCCAGCACCGGTGAATTCATGCGCTGCCTGAAGTGGGAGGCCGAAGCCAGGGCATCGGGCTACCCTGATGGAGGCTGCAGCGCTATCGCCGACGCCTATGGAGACCCCTTCAGAAAGTTCGGCGGCGAGATCAAGCTGGGAGCCAAGGTGCAGAAGATCGAGGTGGAAAGAGGCAGTGCCAAGGGTGTGATGGTCGGAGATGAACTCTACCAGTCGGATTTGGTAGTCTCCAATGCTGATATCCAGAACACGGTCCTGAATCTGGTGGGCGCCGACTATTTCCCATCCGACTATGTGGAACGTATTAAGGGGCTCACGTATACGGGGGGTGGGGGCATGGTAGTACGAATGGCACTTGACAAGATACTGACCGATATCCACATGCTGGGCAATATCACCAGTTTGGATAGGGGAGAGCAGGCAAGAAATATCCAGCAGGGCATCATCCCCGAGGAGCTAAACCTTATGCTGGTTGTCCCATCTAACTTCTCCAATAAAATCGCCCCTGAAGGCAAGCAGTACGTCTGTACTGCCGGGGGCGGTGGGGGGGCGGTGACGAAAGAGACGAAGGAAGCAGTGAAAGAAGCTGTAATCAGAACGGCCGACAAAATCATCCCCGGCCTGCGGGAGAACCTCTTATGGGTCAACACTACGACTGGTGAAGAAATTGAGAACATGCTGGGTGAGCATGGAGCGGGCATCGGTGTCCAACAGACGGTAGACCAAGTTGGGGATAAGCGGCCCAAGATAAATACACCCATTGAGGGCCTGTACATCGTGGGATGCGAAGCCGGCGGCCAAGGTGTCGGCATCGAGTTAGCCGCCAACAGCGCCATGGAGTTCATGGACGAGCACTGCCCTATCGCATAGGAAACGCCAAACAACCCCCTTTGTGGCGAACCTGGCTCATCCAGGAACATTGGGTCGGGATGCCGGAAAGCCCCGCCAAATTTCGCAGATTCGGGCGAGTTCGACGAGTGGGGAATTGGCCACCACGGTTCATATCACCATTCGCTAGTTATTGCACATTGTAGCGGATTTGTTCAATGGGATAATAAACTGGGATAACTAAAGTGCTACCAGCAAACAGATATTGCAGCAGCCATAACTACCCTGCTATGATGTTGGCAACGGAGACTGGACCGCTGTGTTGCAGCTAGAGCGGGGACTGAGGCAAGAGCAGTGAGGGGTCCTTACTGCGCAGCTTGGGATGGGGGCTGCACTTCACATACCGTGCCTAAACCCGACGGCTCGATAAATGCGTAGCGGAGGTTTAGCCCCCTTGATAACGTGGATAACCCGGCAGTTAGGTAACGACCGCGAAAACCAAGGCTCCCAAGCTGCGGCATCAGTTTCTTTCTGCAGCAGGTATGCTCTCACTAGACATCGGCGCCCTTGAGGCGGTAGTAATCCACAGCGTTCTTGAGCGCCAAGGCTCCACGCTCTATAGAAGGAAATGCCGGGATGCCCATCTCTTGAAGCTTCAGAATAACGCCTCTCGCTTCCTTCTCCGCATCGGGGTTAGAGAAATAGACAATGGCCATCACTGGCTTCGATGTTCTCTTTCTAACATGGTCCACTAAATCGATGTCACCTTGGAGCTGCTCGGGAGTAATGTGCCAGCCTGGCT
>JADFVG010000016.1 GCA_015222405.1 Chloroflexota bacterium | reverse complement strand
TATATCTGGCCGCAGGTTACATCCGAGCGCAGATACCAAATGCCATCCTTCAACACTTCACCCACATCCCCTGGCCCGGACCCTACTACTGGCAACTCCTCCCCTGCTGGATACGCAAGGCGATCTACGAGGGACTTTGTGCCAATGATATCGTTGGCTTCCAAACGACAAGGGATATGCAGAACTTCTTGCATACCTGCGAGGTCTTTATTGAAGGGGCTGAGGTTGACTATAAGAATCGCACCATCTTGATTAATGATCACCTGACCAGGGTCAAGTGTTATCCAATATCTATCGATGTAGCACACCTTCGCAGTGTAGTCAACACCGCATGGGTAAAAGGATATGAAGACAAGATACGTCCCTTATGTCGGGCGAAGACCATCGTTCGGGTAGATCGCATGGAGCCGAGCAAGAATATCGCGCGCGGTTTCAGAGCCTTTAATATGCTACTTGAGCGTTACCCTGAACTCATAGGCAATGTCAGCTTCCTCGCTTTTCTAGTGCCATCGCGCACCCATATCAGGCAGTATCAAAGATATGCACAAGAGGTCAAAGAGACCATCGACGCCATAAACAGCAAATATGGCAACGAGGAGTGGCAACCGATAACGGTTTTCTATGAGAATAATTATGCCCAGGCAATTGCCGGCATGCGCTTCTACGATGTCCTGTTGGTAAATCCTGTCATCGACGGGATGAATCTAGTGGCCAAGGAGGGACCTGTGGTCAATACCCGTGATGGTGTCTTGGTGCTGTCAGAGACCGCTGGCGCCCATGAGCAGCTTGGTGAGTATGCCCTTTCCATAGGCCCAACGGACCTGGAGAGAACCACAGAGGCGCTTCATGAAGCACTGTCGATGCCCGCTGGGGAGAGAAAACGCCGGGCTGACGCACTGAGAAAGTGTGTTGAAGAACAGGATGTCACCGTCTGGCTTCAACGCCAGCTCGAGGATATCACCGCCGTAGTCTGGGAACAGTTACCGCAATCCATTTAAGAAATCGCTCCACATCCCTCACCCCATAGAGGATGAAATCAGCCTCTTTTTCCACTAACGATGAAGTCTCCTCATCAATGACTCCCAAGGCTAGACCTTCAAACGAGGGGCTTTTCTGCCTGCTATGCAGGGCAACAAAGGCATCGACATCGGTTATGTCATCACCGAGATAGATTATACCCTTGAGGCAGTATCGTTCCACCAGCATATCGACCGCAGTCCCCTTATTCACCTCTAGAGGAGGACGAAGCTCTACCACCATCCTTCCCTCGGTGACCCGGAACTCATTGGCTACAGCTGAGGCTGATACCTTCTCCAGGATATGTCTTCTAGCCAGCTCCCTGTCGGGGCATTGGCGATAATGGATGGAGAGCACCACTCCCTTGTCTTCGAAGGCGATACCCTCCAGGGAGAGGAGGCTCTTTAACTCCCCTAGCGCCTGCGATACCGTGTTACGATACTCCTCGGCCCCTTCCACAAAATCCACAGCCCCATCGGTCCATTGCTCTAATCCATGGTTGCCGATATAAACCATGCCCTCGACGGCTATCATCTCCCTTGCTTGCTCGGCAGGGCGCCCCGATATAGCAGCCACCAGTTCCAGTTGCTCAGTCAGGGCAGCCAGGCTTTCACGGCACACCTGGGATACCCGTGCCTCCCCTGGCGAGGGGGCGATGTCGCTTATCGTGCCATCGACATCGGTGATCAACCCCAGTGGAGAGCAAGCTAGCAGCTCCCGAACAGAGTCCAAATGGTCAAAAAGGTAGGGCATTTTTCAGCCTGGGCGCTTAGTAAGTATCTATTCCGCCCCCTCTTCGTCCGGTGGCAGAACCTCGCCCGGCGGTCTTGGCGGTGCTGGCGCCTCAGTGGGGGCCTTCGGTGGTGGCGGGCTGCCGAAATATACCTTGGTATGAGGCCAGGGGATCTCGATACCTTCCTCATCGAATACTCTCTTTATCCTCCGCCTCAGCTCCCCCATCACCTCCCACTGCTTGATGGGCTGGGTCTCCCCCAGTATCTTGATCGCAATCCCCGAATCCTCAAAGGCATCTACCCTCAGCACCTGGGGCGCACCAAGGATAAGCTCACTCCAGTAGGGTTCTTCAGCCATTTCCTTACCGATTCTATTTAAGACTTCCATTACGTGGTCGAGGTCCTCGCCATAGCCTACTGAGATGTTCATATTCACTCGCGACCACTCCTTAGTGAAGTTGCTTGCCACTCTGATCTCTCCATTAGGGACGGAGTGAACTATGCCATCGAGGTCCCTGAGGATCGTTCGCCTCAGGTTTATCTCCTCAACAATGCCGGCGATGTCGGCGATCCTCACCACATCGCCCACTGAGTACTGATTTTCGATGAGGATGAAAATCCCAGCGATAAAGTCCTTGACCAGGCTCTGGGCGCCGAAACCGATGGCGATGCCAGCAATGCCGAATCCGGCGACGACAGGGGTAATGTTTATCCCCACCTCAGAGAGGATCATGAATAGCGCCGCAATTGCGATCAGAATAACACCGGTTGTCACCAGTACCCTTGAAAGGGTTGTTGCTCTCTTTTCGATCTCTGTCTTGCGCTTTTTCTTCATCGTCCGCGCCACGTGCACCTTCACTGCGCGGGGAACAAACCTGCGTAAAACAAGATAAAAGGCACCAGACATGAGTAGAATAATTAGAATCCGAACGCCGTGGGAACCGAGCCAATCTGTGACCGTGCTCCACTCCATGATATTCCCTCCGTGGGCAGAGATTTCCCTATTGCATCAGGCTTCTTGGTCGATATTGAAGCGCCTCGGCGAGGTGGCTGGCATTGATAGTAGGGGCAGCGGCAAGGTCAGCAATAGTGCGGGCAAGCTTGAGAATGCGGTGAAAGGCACGGGCAGAGAGTGCCAATTGCTTCATCGCTGCCCGGAGCAGGCTCTGCGCCTCCGCTTCCACCTGGCAGAACTCCCTCACCTCAACGGGGGTCATCTCTGCGTTGCAGGTGAGCTTTGCCCCTTGAAACCTCTGCTGCTGGATGGAACGCGCCCTCTCTACCCTGGAGCGAGCCTTCTCCGAGCTTTCCCCCATCCTCTCCTCGGTCAGCTTCTCATACTCGATGCGAGGAACTTGGACAAATATATCGATGCGGTCGAGGAGAGGGCCACTGATCCGCTTCTGGTAGCGAGAGATCATACTTGGGGTGCAAGTGCACTCCTTAACCGGGTCGCCATAGTAGCCACAGGGACAGGGATTCATTGCCGCCACCATCATGAAGTTTGCGGGAAAGGTTACGCTTCCCTGAGCCCGGCTGATAGTGACCATCTTATCTTCGAGAGGCTGGCGTAGCACCTCAAGCACGGCATGCCCAAATTCGGGAAACTCATCGAGGAAGAGGACGCCGCGGTGGCTGAGGCTGATCTCCCCCGGTCTTGGCGAGCGCCCGCCTCCAACAAGCCCGGCATGGGATATGGTGTAGTGGGGCGAGCGGAAGGGGCGCTGAGTGAGCAGAGGAGTGTCTGAGGGCAGATGGCCGCTCACACTGTAGATCTTGGTCACCTCAAGGGCCTCGTTCATCGTCATTTTGGGCAGGATAGAGGGCAGGGAACGTGCCAATAGCGTCTTTCCACTCCCCGGGGGACCGCTCATCACCAGGTTATGCCCGCCGGCTGCGGCTACCTCCAGGGCTCGCTTCACATGCTC
>JADFVG010000130.1 GCA_015222405.1 Chloroflexota bacterium | reverse complement strand
GGTGCAGCGGCTCTGCTGGGCACAGTGCTGCGGATTAAGCCGATCTTATACATCAAGGATGGGCAGATTGAGGTCCTGGCCAGGGTGAGAACTAAGCGCAAGGCTGTGAAGCGTATGCTGGAGCTTGTGGAGGAACGAGTCCAGAGGGACGCCTCTGTCCACGTCGCTGTTATCCACGCTCAAGCAGCGGAGGAAGCTCTGGCATTGCAGGAGGAGGTCCGCGCCCGCTTCGACTGCGCCGAAATGTACCTCTCAGAATTGGGGCCCGTGATCGGAACTCACGCCGGCCCCGGAGCTGTCGCGTTAGCATTCTACACTGATTGAGGACCATGACTGTGGTGCCCTACACCGGACAGGAGGAATTGCCACGAGTTTTCTGACCAAACTTGCGTTATACAAACGGTGGCTCACCTTCCTCATCGCAGCCGTGGTGACCCTGGCCTCCATTTGGGCCACCTTCACCCTCAAGATGGAGCTCATCCCGGACATCGAGTTCCCGATGACCAGCGTGGTCACCGTATATCCTCGGGCGACGCCTGAGGAGGTGATGAACGAGGTCACCGTGCCCATTGAAGGCATCATCTCGGATCTCGGCGGCTTGAAGCACATTATCTCCACCTCAGCCGAGGGCAAGTCCTTCGTCTTCGCCGAGTTCGAATACGGCACCGATATGGGTAGGGTGAACAGCACCATCAGTGAGAGACTCAGCGAACTCGACCTCCCCTCTGAAGTGCGCGACCTTCCCCCTGAGATGCTCGAGATGGCCGGGATGGAAGAAAATCCTCAGCCTTTCCCCATTGACATAAACGCCTTGCAGTTAGTGATGCTCAGCCTCGCTGCCGACCTTCCTCCTCACGAACTACAGCAGATGGCCATCACCGAGATCAAACCCAGGTTAGAGAATATTGATGGTGTCAGCTATGTGGGGATAGAGGGGGGCAGCAAGGATGAGGTGTTGGTCTCCCTCAACCCCGAACAGATGAACGAATTTGGCATCTCTATGTCTCAGGTAGCGACAATCCTTGCTGCTGTTGAGTATAGCTCCTTAAGCGAAATCGAAAACACCGCCTTGGGAACCGATGCCGTGGTTCTCAGCGATGTAGCTGGGGTCAACCTGGGTCCGCCACCGGAGACGGCACTCACCCGCATCAATGGCAAACCCAGCGTCAGCATCAATGTGTACAAGGATAAGAAAGCCAACACCGTTTCAACAGCTAATGCCGTGATGGATGAGGCTGGGAAGATCGAGGCAACCCTCGGAGATGATGTTGAACTCATCACTGTGTTCGACCAGTCGGAGCTTATCGAGCGCAGCGTAAGCGGTCTCACGCGCAATGCCATGATCGGAGGCATCCTGGCCATAATCGTCGTCTTTCTCTTCTTGATGGCCTTCCGTGCCTCCCTGGTAACTGCGATATCCATTCCCCTGAGCCTCTTCATTGGCTTTCTGCTCATGTACGCCTTCGGGATAACCATCAACCTCCTCACCCTGAGTGCCATGGTCATCGCTGTAGGGCGGGTGATCGATAACAGCATTGTGGTCTTGGAGGTCATATTCCGCCGCATGCAGCAGGGTGAGGGCTTTAAGGAGGCAGCCATCGGGGGCACCAAGGAGGTGGCGGCCCCAATCACCTCGGCTACCCTGGCCACGATAGCTATCTTCATCCCGCTTGTGTTTGTTGGCGGGATCGTGGGCGAGCTATTTATCCCCTTCGCCCTGACCATAACCTTCGCCCTGGGCGCTTCGCTCCTGGTGGCACTTACGATAGTGCCGGCATTGTCCAACTTTACCGTATCCAGGAAAGCCAGGGTAAGACAAAAGGACCCCCGGTACCGGCGGATTTATGTTTCCATGCTAAAATGGGCTCTGAGCCACCGGGTTCTAACCCTGGTTATTGCCGCCGCACTCTTCTTCGGCAGCTTTGGCCTGCTCCCCCTTATCGGCACCAGCTTCCTTCCCAACATGACCGAGAAGATGCTGGCAGTGGAAATCGAGATGCCGCAGGGGACTGGTCTCGTGACAACTCAGGAAGCAGCAATACAGGTGGAGGAGATCTTAGATGAGAAGCCTGAGGTCTTTCAGACTTACGACACAATTGTGGGCACCTCTGCTTCCGTGGTCGGTGGTTTTAGCGCAATGAGAGGGGGTGGCAGTGACACTGCCACAATAGTGGTTATGCTTGACCGTGATGCTGACCTGGAAGGGGAAGCAGATGAGCTACGCGACGCTT
Organism: Chloroflexota bacterium; assembly: GCA_015222405.1. GTDB lineage: Bacteria > Chloroflexota > Dehalococcoidia > E44-bin15 > E44-bin15 > JADFVG01. The sequence continues at coordinate 18,577 of JADFVG010000130.1, read as the reverse complement.
TAGAGGGAATAGTGGAGGGGGGCACCATCACTGTAAGCACAGGACCGCCAGGGATGAGCGCAATGATGGGCCCTGGCCTGGATATTTCGATCCGTGGCGAAAATTACGAGAATATCCGCAGTGCTGCCAACCAGCTCTTTGCTGAGCTCGAGGGTATGGATGGGTTAGCTGAACTCGAATTGGATTTTACCAGCGTCGAGCCTAAGCTTGAAATCGAGCCCGACCCGGTTAAGATCATAGCCTCCGGACTACCCCCGGAGCAACTAGAACAATTGGAAGAAGAATACCGCCTCATGATGAGAGGAGGGACAGTAGCCCAGGCGAACCTCGATGGCGAGAGTTACGAGGTCTTCCTGGAGGAGATAGTGCAGGATTTGGATAGTGTGGAGATGGCCAGGGAGCTGAGGATTGGCTGGCCCGTCTCGGTTGCTCTGGGCGATATCGCCACCGTGGAGCTTGGGGAGCAGCCGAGCCACATCCGACGCGTCGATCAGATGCTGGCAGCCAGCATCACTGGCGACATAACTAAAAAGAATGTAGGAGCGGTTAACCAGAAGGTTCAGGACAAGATAGATGCCCTGCCCCTGGATGAACTTGGGGTGGAAGTCGAGACAGGCGGGGTGATGGAGATGATGGAGGAATCCTTCTCCTCCATGTACATCGCCATAATTGTGGCCATCGTGCTTGCCTTTGCTATAATGGTCGTTAGCTTCCGTTCCTTCTTCAACGCACTCATCATCATGATGAGCCTGCCCCTGGCCTCCATTGGCGCTGTTCTCGGCCTGCTTATTGCCGGACGCCCCCTAGGGATATCGGCGATGATGGGCATATTGATGCTGGTAGGTATTGTACTCACCAATGCCATTGTACTCGTCACCCTGGTGGAGCAACTACGGAAGAGAGGAATGAGCCCCTACGATGCCCTGGTCGAGGGAGGGCGGACGCGGCTGCGCCCTATTTTGATGACTGCGCTGACCACCATGCTGGCCATGCTTCCACTGGCTTTGGGTCTGGGGGAAGGCGTTCTCATGGCTTCGGAGCTGGCGATAGTGGTCATTGGCGGGCTTTTCAGCTCAACACTTTTGACCCTGCTCGTTATCCCTGTGCTCTACAGCCTGTCTGCAGGGCTGCGTCACCGGATGGCGAGAACGTGACCCGGGACGGGGGTCAGATTTCCCTAAAGAGGAGTTAGAATATACCCTCAGGCCCCTTTATTATTGAGGGGCATCTTACTACACACGCACAGAGACCGGGCAAAGGCTTCTTTATCCTTCTCCGGCGTACTTTTCCCTCAAGGTCTTTTTATCGAACTTTGCCGCGGCAGTCTTTGGTATCTCATCTACAAAGATGAATTCATCAGGGATCCACCATTTAGCTACCTTTACCTCATCGAGCAAGAAACGCTTGATCTCATCCCCGGTTACCTTACCCTTGGATTCGGGTCTCAGGACGACAAAACTCACGGGCCTTTCATCCCATCGGGGATTAGGAACCCCTATAGTTGCCGCTTCCAGAACAGCGGGATGTCTCATAATATAGTCGTCGAGGTCTAAGGTAGATATCCACTCACCGCCACTCTTTATCAAGTCGCCAGCCCGGTCCACAACACTGATGTAAGCTTCCTCATCCACGGTTACCATGTCCCTAGTATAGAGCCACCCGTCCTTAAAACACTCCGCAGTTTTCTCGGGTTCCTTGTAGTACTCCTCTATCACCCAGGGCCCCCTGACTGCAAGCTGTCCGATCTCTTTCCCATCCCATTTTACCTCTCCGCCCTTTTCGTTAAGGACCTTCCATTCCAAGCATGGCGGTATCAAGCCCCCTTTCCGCTTGAGCTCCTGCTTCTTTTCAGTGGGCAAGCCTTCCAGAGGGCCTTTAATCAGGCTCAGGGTAATCAGGGGGGCGGTCTCCGTCATTCCGTAGCCCTGGCGAAAGTCTATCCCCAAATCCTCATAGCCCTTTATTAGGGCGAGGTCAGGTGCTGAGCCTCCAGCCACAAACCTTTGCAAACTGCTATAGTCATACTTCCCAGTTCTTAGTTCCTCCAGTAGAGCCCGAGCAAGCACGGGAACACCCATAACATCGGTTGCTTTCTCCTCCTCGATCAGCTTAGCAAAGGTAGCAACGTCAGGATGACGACCTGTGAGAGCTTGTTTCATTCCGAACCACGTACAGAAATAGGGAGCACCCCACCCCAGCATGTGGAACATAGGCACCATAGACATTTGAATCGATTTATCATTTGCTCCTCCGATGGCAACCGCAGTCAATGCGTGAATATATTGCATCCTGTGAGTATAGACACAGCCCTTTGGCCGGCCTGTGGTGGCCGTTGTATAGCACATAGCCATAGGGGTGTTCTCGTCAAAGTCGGGAAAAGTATACTCTGGTGATGCCTGGCTCAGGAGGTCTTCATAGGATGATACCGGCGACAGCTTCGTTTCCGGTAGTTTGTCTTCGTCGGTCATAATGATAAAATGTTGCACATTGGCTATTCTGTCCTCCATGGCTTCGAAAAGGGGTAGAAAATCCGGATCGCAGAAGATAACCTCATCTTCAGCATGGTTAATGATGTAACTTAGGTGATCTAGGGACAGCCTGACGTTCAAGGAATGAAATACAGCCCCGAACATCGGTACGCCCAGGAAAAGCTCAAGGTGCCGGTGATTATTCCAGGCAACAACACCTATCCTGTCGCCCATGTTTCCGTCTCCGCTCTTGATGCCTAAGTCACCGAGCACATTGGCCAATCGGCAGATCCTTTTGTGCATATCCTTGTAGGTGTAACTAAAACGCTCGCCAGAAGGTTTGCGGTCAGTAATCTCTACATTGGGATATAGTTTCACCGCCCTCTCTAACATATTTTTGACGAGACAATTAAACATATCTCACCCCCTGTGAATTGGTGATAGCACGTCAAAGAGCCGACATTTCCCTACGAATTCCGCGGGGATTCTCGTGCGGAACCACCTTAGCCGATAGTATATCGCCTCCCCCTAAGCTGTCAAGAGGTTTTCTCCCTTTCAATTGTTATACAGAATTGCCACCTCCTATTCCAACCCATAAACCTGCCTCGGTGCAAGGTATTTCGGAAACTTATCCAAAAGGGCTAATCGGACGAGGTAACAGAAATGGCAATCATCTACATATCTATCATCGTGTTCGACGCCATATTCTCTGGCCAAAAGAGCAGGTCCACCTTTGACTAAAAGCTTACAGATCGGGTGTGAATCACAATCATAAGTCTTAACGAGTTCTGATAAAGGGGTTTCCCACATATTGCCCATAGTCAGCCCTTGACACAGATGAACGTTGCCGTATGGATCGAGATGAACTCTCTTAGGATTTCTCAGATCTTCATACGGACATTCCGTGAAATCTTCCCACCATCTTGCCGGAAGGCCTTCTGTTAGCTTCTCAACAGCCCTTCCTTTAAACATAGCACTGCCTCCAGTGACTGGCTCTCCTGCGGCTATGGCTTGCTCCCTGTCCCTAATGACCTCAACAGTAGGCCTGTCAATGCAAATCACATTGACTGGGATACCTAATCTTTTTGCTGCGGCTGAGGCACGCTTGGCTGTATTGTCTTCTTCATCTTCAGAATGAAACGGATCGTCGCTTATGCTAAGGTCCGAAACTCCCAATTCAAAAAGAGGTCTGAGCCAAAGCTCAGCATCTTCCTCTGATGTTGCCCAGTATGAGTTAGTTACTACCCCTGTTTTGAAACCCATGTCACGAGCGATTCTGATCCCCTCAACCATTAATGGATAGAATAGGAATGGCTCACCACCTTCAAAATATACTATCTCTATCGTTCCAATTTTGATCAGTTCATCGAAAACCTGCTTCATCTGACTTAGAGTGAAAGTTCCCTTTGCATCCGGACCGCTATACACAAAACAGTGGTCACACTCCCAAGTACAGGTGTAAGTAAGAAGAAAATGAATCCCTGTTAACACAGTACACCTCCGCTTAACCTCTCCTCAAAGCCAGCAATTTCAGATAACAACCACATAGGCGAACTCTGGCTTCGCCTAATCCGATTTGGCTTGTCCAATGTTAGCATCAACGGTGAAGCCATCAACCTCTGTGCAGCATGTATCGGGGGATGTTGAATAAAGGGCTCCCATGTGCAATCGTCCGCTGATAAGCCGCGCCAGTAGCCGCAACCATGCTCCTGCGCCGGTTCAGCCCAACAGAGGAAAGCGAGGGCTCGGGGGAAACAGCCTGTAGCATCTGAACTTCGCCGCCGTCACCCTTGACCGATAGCACCCCTTGCCTTCGTCTCCCTCGCTAGTGCGGCTAATCCTCTGCAGCCCCGCGAACGCAGCTATGAGAGCCATGATTGCTATAGCCAGAGGCAGGACTGTGGTCGATCACCTCCGCTACTTAAGCACCTCCACCGCTAGCGCCTCTGTCTCCTCCGGGCTATACATATGTAGCAGCTCATACTGATTCTTCCCGACCACCTGTATAATCGGGGTTGGATAGATTGCCAGACGCGCAAGCCCATTAAGCTCCTCGAGGCCATACCCAATAGGGCCAATCAGGGTGTCGAACTTCTCGGTCTCCATGGTCTGTATAATTTTGTCTATATCATCCACGGTTCCGGCTTGCTTCAAGGCGTCGGTCAGCACAAAGAGCACGTTAGCCGCCCAGAATGCGGATGGCGCGAGCTCTAAACCGTAGCTGTCCTCATATTCATCGCGGAAGGCCGTCGCTTCAGGCCATATATCTCCCAACGGGATTGGCATAAAGATTATATAGCCCTCACATATATCCCAGCCTATTCTCTCCGCCCCGGCCTCGGTCCAGTAATAAGAGGCTCCCAGCCCTTCATAGCCCAATGCCACCATCAACTCGTATATGCTCTCTAGGGCACCGCCGAAGGCACCTATAAACAGGTCAGGGTTCTTGGACGCAATCTTGGTTGCTATCGGCATGTATTCTGCCAACCCCAGAGGTGCGTACTCCTTGGACACAATTTCAAGGCCGAAGTGCTCGGCGGCGGCGGCAATGGCCTCGCCAATCGAGCGCCCGGTCATGTCATCGGGGCCAGAAACGGCGACGCGCTTCACCTCGGGGTGCTCTTTAGTCAACCAGTCAAAGAAAATCGGGGCGTGGAGAGAGAAGGTGGCGGAGGTCTGGAAGAGGTGAGGCCTATCCGGCCCGAAATCTTCGATCTCAGCGCCTGATGTGGCGCACAGCATCCCCAGTTCTTCGCACATAGGAGCGGCGACCATCCCTGGATCCTTAAGAGTCTGGAGCATGAAGTCCACATGATGCTCATAGATGAGCTTGGTCGCCGAAGATGTCCCGCCGGCAGCGGTCCCGAGGTTATCTTCAAAGATGATCTTCCAGCGGTATTGCTTCCCGGCCACAGTGAACTCGCCGACCTTCTCATTGGCTAGGTTGAATGCGTATTTTTCCGGTATGCCAACGGCGGCTCCATACTGGCCGGTCAGCGGCAGGCCGACACCGTATTTCAACTCGGTTACACCTTCTTCCTCCCCGTCCCCCCCTCCACCACAGGCGAACGTTGACAACAGCAGGATGGCCAAAAGCGTCAATACAATGAGTGTCTTGGCTTTCATTTTCCCTCTCCTTTCGTCGCCAGTACTGTGCCCAGCGACTATCTTAATGTTCAATGAGGCGGGCTGTTATGCCCGACTACCGAGATCCCTCTGTGAGGGAATAGTTTGTGATGATTAGCTGAGGACTATTTCAGGAAAGGCATTATTGAACTTCTTAGTGGGAGTAGCATATACCAAGCTTTGCTGCTTGTCAACCTGAAGCCATAAGTGTGGCCTCTCCAAATCCGCGTGGCTGAACTATAGCCAGTAAACGTAGCATGCTTTGCGCTATTATAACATCGGAATTGCCTTGAGCATAGTTGCCTATTAAAAGGTCAACATCTCCGATTACTCCTTCATAGAGCGTTTTGTGCAATAGCGGCGACGGACAGTTCATTCCTTGTCGCACAGAGATTTGCTAGACACGTAGGAGCTACACCACAGCTTGAACGTTTGCAACCTCACCAAACAAACTAACACGACCAGGCTTGACAAAGTTTCTTACTTGGTGTACTATTAGGCAAACAGTTTCCTATTACCATCCTTCAAATCGTCCCGGAGCATTGTGATGGGCTTTGAAACGCAAGACGTTGAGAGAAAACTGCTTTCCATCTTGAAAATCCTGAGCGACTCCCAGGAACCACTGGGAGCCAGGGTTATCGCCCACCATCTGAAGGACCATGGGGTGGAACTGGGCGAAAGGGCAGTGAGATACCACCTCAAGCTGATGGACGAGCGCGGACTAACCCGCCTTGTTGGCCGAGATGGGCGGCTGATCACGGAGCTTGGGGCTGAGGAGCTGGGCAGCGCTCTGGTTAGAGATAAGGTTGGTTTTGCCATCTCCAGAATTGAACTGCTCGCCTTCCGCACCAACTTCGACTACCAAAAACACCGCGGCCCGCTCCCGGTCAACGTCTCCTTTTTCCGCAAGGAAAAATTCAGCAAGGCAGTCCACGCAATGAAGCCTGCTTTCGAAGGGGGACTTTGCGTAAGCGACCGAGTGGCTGTAGCTTCTGAGGGGGAATGGCTAGGGGAGCTGATCGTCCCCGAGGGCAAGATAGGACTGGCCACTGTTTGCAGCATCGTGATCAATGGCGCTTTGCTCAAGGCTGGCGTTCCTATGGACTCCAGGTTTGGCGGCATACTCCAGATTCGAAACCACAAACCCCTTCGCTTCGTGGAACTCATTCACTATGCTGGCTCCTCCCTGGATCCTTCAGAGGTATTCATTAGAGCCAGGATGACCTCCGTCAGAGAGGCGGCGAAAAGCGGCGAGGGGAAAATACTGGCCAACTTTCGTGAAATACCAGCCCTCTGCCGCCTGACTGCAGAGGAAGAGGTGGCAAAACTCAGGGAGGCCGGATTGGGAGGCCTACTTCTGATGGGAAACACCAGTGAGCCAGTGTGCGAGACCCCTGTGGAACTTAACAAAATTGGGGTGATACTCCTCGGCGGATTGAATCCCGTAGCTGCTGCTGGGGAGGCTGGCATAGAGGCTGAAAATCATGCCATGAGCACCGTCATGGAATATCGGGGTTTGATCAAATTCGAGGAGCTATGAAATGGAAAGGGTAAGAATTATACCCTGTCTCGATGTGAAGGATGGGAGGGTAGTCAAGGGGATAAACTTTGTCAACCTGAGGGATGCCCGTGACCCTGTGGAGGCAGCGGAGGTCTACTGCCGCGAGGGTGCCGATGAGCTTGTCTTTCTCGATATCTTCGCCACTGTGGAGAATAGAAGGACAAGGTTGGAATGGGTGAAAAGGGTCTGCGAGGTGGTTACTGTCCCCTTTGCCGTAGGTGGTGGTATAGGAAGTATCGAGGATATGAAGGCGCTGCTTAACCTCGGTGTGGACAAGGTCTCGATCAATACCGCGGCGGTGAGTAATCCCGAACTCATAAGGGAAGCCTCGATGGCACTCGGGAGAGAGAAGCTCGTTGTTGCCGTTGATGGAAAGAAAAATCCACCCCAAAGTGGCCTCCCCCGGCTGGAAGTGGTGATTAGAAGTGGGAGCCAAGGGACAGGGCTCGATATCGTGGAATGGGCGCGAAAGGTGGAAGAACTGGGAGCGGGAGAGATCTTGCTTACCAGCAAAGATGCAGACGGGACAAAGGAGGGTTATGACCTGGAGATGACAAGAGCAGTGGCTGAAGCGGTAACGATACCGGTTATAGCTTCAGGCGGCGCCGGCACATTGGAACACCTTTATCAAGCGGTAACGATAGGGAAAGCGGCGGCGGTGTTGGCCGCTTCCATCTTCCACTTCGGGGAGATCTCTATACCCCAAGCCAAGAGATACCTCAAGGAAAAGGGAATATCGGTAAACATATAAGAAGGAGGGACAAGATGTCTTTGAGCAAGCCGAATGCAAGTGCGGCAACGGTAACTACAACCAGGGTAGCCCCCTCGCCTATTTCCGGCCTATGCGTCACCTGTGTCGACGGCTGCCCGGGCTATTGCGAGGTGGGGAAGTCTGCCCTTCGAGGAAGGGAGACCATGTACCCGCAGCCCTTCGGGAAGGTCATCGCCGGGGCGGAGAAAGACTACCCTGTGGACTTCTCTCACTTTAACATCCAGGGGAGCTGTGTTGGGGCAGTGGGTATTGAGGCAGATCCGGATAAGGCCATCTTCCCTGCCGTGGATCTCTCTACCGAGATCGGTGCCGAGGGTAGAAAAATAAAGATGAAGGTTCCCTTCTTCACCGGCGCTCTGGGTTCGACTGAAATAGCCAGGGTGAATTGGGAGGGCACTGCTATCGGCATAGCCATATGTGGAGCCGTCCTCGTCTGTGGGGAGAATGTTTGTGGCATGGACCACAATGCCGAGTTGAAAAACGGAAAAGTCGTAAATTCCCCCGAGCTTGCGCGGAGGGTGAAGGTATATAAGGACTGGTATCAAGGCTATGGGACTCTCCTCGTCCAGGCTAATGTGGAGGATACCCGCCTTGGTGTCCCTGAATACGCAGTAGAGAAACTCGGCGTTGAGGGTATCGAAATAAAGTGGGGTCAGGGCGCCAAATGCATCGGCGGCGAGGTTAAGCTACCGACCCTGGAGAGAGCACTGGAGTTGAAGCGAAGGGGGTATCTGGTTCATCCCGACCCCGAAAATCCTGTGGTTCAAGAGGCTCATAAGGTGGGAGGAATAACAGAATTCGAGAGGCACTCCCGCCTGGGGATGGTGGATGAAGAGTCGTTCCTGAAGGAAGTGGAGAGGCTGAGGAGAATAGGCGCCAAGTATGTGACCTTGAAAACCGGTGCCTACCGAGCGCCTGATTTGGCTCGGGCGGTGAAGTTCGCCTCAGAAGCCAAGGTAGACCTTGTTACTGTGGACGGCGCCGGCGGCGGAACCGGGATGAGCCCGTGGCGAATGATGAATGAATGGGGAATTCCCACGGTCTATCTGGAGAGCCTCCTTTACAATTTCCTCAAAAGGCTTGAAGCCAAAGGGGAATTTATTCCCAGCTGTGCCATAGCTGGTGGGATCGCCCTCGAGGACCACATTTTCAAGGCCATAGCCCTGGGAGCGCCTTACACCAGGGCTGTGTGCATGGGTCGGTCTACCCTTACTGCGGCTATGGTGGGAAAGACACAGGGGCAGTTTCTGGAAGAGACCTATGGTGCCCGAGGTGGTAGGGATTACCAGGAAGCTCTCCTCCGCATCTTCGTTGGGGCGGCGCAACTTAAAGAAAAATATGGAGCGGACTTCGAGAGGATACCGCCAGCGGCAATAGCCCTCTATACCTATTACGACCGGCTGGCCACAGGCTTAAGGCAGCTCATGGCCGGGGCCCGTAAATTTGCCCTCGATTTTGTGGGCAGAGACGACCTCATCGCTCTAACGCGAGAGGCAGCGGAGGTCTCAGGCATCCCCTATGTAATGGATGCGGATATGGAAGAGGCGGAGAGGATTTTAGGATAAAGGAGGAGGAGATGCTCAGAACTATCTGTTTGCAGAATTGTCCTTGTCCCTTCTGCGTGACGGCATGCCCTTCAGGCGCTTTGATCATGAAGGAAGGTAAAGTCATGGTGGAACATGACCTATGCCACGGATGCGGACTGTGTCGCTATATGTGTATGACCTTGAGTAGAGACCATGCCATGAGAACGAAGAGCAGATTCTGGCTTGCAGGAAGAATGTGAACAGTGCATGAACTGGAGCCGGGATAAAGCCCTTGAAAGGAAACTGCCCTGGGTTTCCTCCAGAACGGATTAGATTCAAGTTATACGCACCGGCAGTCATGGCTTCTGCTAGCGGCAAGCTCACCTCGGTTGTCTATCACATATGGGTTGTCCTACCACCTTCCTCTTCCTTGAAGGTAGAGAATGAATTCCCGAATCTCTACCTCGCTAAGGTCACCAAGGACGGTTGATTTCTCACTCTCCATCAGAAAGTGGTGAAATTTTGCTAGAGCTTGGTTATACCAGTCTATAGTCTTGGGGCTCTTACCTTCAGTCAGGTTGCAGAGCTCAAAGTGTCTGGTAAGTACGTTTAGTTCAATAGAGTCCTTTTCCACTTCTTCCCACCGCCGGTTCTTTGCTCTAGTCATTACCATTTTCGTCCCTCCTGTATGCCCCGTCAAAAATGAGTGACCGGACTGTGATGTCGGAGTGAACCTAGTGTGACCTCGAGCCCGGAGAGGCAAGGGGGCGGTAAAGACAAAAAACCCGCCGCGTCAGGCGGGCTTTAAAGCTGAGGTCCTATCTGCTGGAGCGGGAGACGGGACTCGAACCCGCGACAACCTGCTTGGAAGGCAGGGACTCTACCACTGAGTTACTCCCGCAAAATCGTATCTATTTTAGGCCCCAAAACGCCCTTTGTCAAAGGGCTATCCTTGTTTTGCCCTCTATTTGCCTGGGGAGCTTCAACATGCTAAAATCTCATTAAAAGGCTTTGGTGGCATTTCTCATGGAGACAAGTCTTGGCAGATGGCTTATTCTGACTGCGATTGTTGCCCTTTTTGTTGGCGCCATAGGGGGTCTTGCTGGTGGCAGCGCAGCCTATCTCCTGCTGGACAATGAGCCAGAACCCACTCCCACTCCTATTGAGATCACAGTCACTGAGGAGGAGCTCTCCACAATTGAGGTGGTGCAGCAAGTCAGCCCCGCGGTGGTGACCATTATCAGCACTGGGGGAGCGGATTTGATACTGGGAAAAGGGGTGGGCTCGGGGGTGATCATCGATGAGCGAGGCTACATCGTCACCAATGAGCATGTAGTGAATGGTTATAGCGCCTTCAGGGTGATCCTGGCCAATGGTGAGGAGAGGGAAGGCACGCTCATTGGCACTGACTATCCATTTACTGACTTGGCAGTGATAAAGATCGACGGTTCAGGTCTGTCTACGGTAGAATTTGCTGATTCCGAAAGTCTGGTGGTGGGGCAAAAGGTGATAGCCATCGGCAGCGCCCTGGGGGAATTCCCCAACACGGTGACTTTGGGGATAATCAGCGGGCTTGACCGCAGGTGGAAGTCGAACGGCATCTTCTATCAGGATTTGATTCAGACGGATGCCGCTATCAATCCCGGTAACAGCGGCGGAGCCTTGGTCGACTCTCAGGGGGAGGTCATTGGCATTAATACCTCTGTTATCCGAGCTACGGAAGGGGGGGAGGTGGTGCAGGGTATTGGCTTCGCTATTTCGAGCAATACAGTGATAGACATTGCTACTCAACTTATTGAGCAGGGCAAGGTTTCTCGACCCTACATTGGCATCAGGCATCAAGACCTGACTGAGGGCGCCGTTGTTGTCTTCGTAAGCACCGATACCCCCGCTGCTGAAGCCGGCCTAATGGAGGGCGATATCATCCTCAAAATGGGCGACTATTCCATCGACGAGGAAAAGCCCCTGCTCAATGTGTTGATGAATTTCGAGCCCGGTGATACGGTGACGCTGACCATAAGTCGGCATGGCAGTGAGATGGAGTTGGAGTTGACCTTTGTGCAGCGGCCTTGAAACGAGATGTTTCCCCTGTTGACGGCATAGTTCGCGCTACCCCTTGACTACCGTGGGACTTTTGGTAATAATGTTAATTGCCTTGCTTGGGAAAGCGGGGCGGGATGCCGACCCTGGTTTTAAGAATGCGTGTTATTGCAGGAACGGCAAAGGGGAAACACCTTAAATCGCCAAAAGGCGTTTCCCTTCGTCCTACCTCCGATTTGGTTCGAGGAGCGGTCTTTTCCATATTGGAGTCCCTAGCTACCGATTGGTCTTCGGTGCTTGACCTCTATGCCGGCACTGGCTCTTTGGGTATAGAGGCATTGAGTCGTGGTGCTCAGCAGGCTGATTTTGTGGAGCATAACCCCAGGTGCTGCGCTATCATCAAGGATAACCTGGAGAACGCTGGACTGGCATCACAGGCCCATGTCTATTGTAGCAGGGTGACCAAGGCCCTTTCCTTCCTCAAAGAGAGATATAGTATTATATTGATGGGGCCGCCCTATGCTGACCTGTCTATTCCTGAAATCCTGGAGCAGCTAGCTAACTCCTGCCTGGTCGGTCCTGGAACCACCATTGCGGTGGAGCACTCTTATCGCCTTCCATTAAGTCCAAATTATGGCAATTTCCAGTTGATCAAGGAGCGTTGTCATGGTGATACTTGCATCTCAGTATATCAATAGGAGGTTGTAGGTTGGCTATCGCTCTTTACCCCGGGAGTTTCGACCCGGTAACCCTGGGGCATGTTGACATCGCCGAGCGGGCAGCACCCCTCTTTGACGAGCTGATCGTGGCTATCTACGATAGACCGCAAAAGGATCTCCTGTTCAGTACTGAGGAGAGGGTGGAGTTGATGAAGAAGGCGCTGGCTCACATCCCCAACATTCGGGTAGTACCTTATAGCGGCCTTACTGTGGACTTTGCACAGAAGATGAACGTCAGCGTTATGGTGCGCGGACTGAGGATGAGCTCCGACTTCGAGAGGGAATTTGAGATGGCGCTGATGAACAAGAAACTTGCCCCAGATGTGGAGCTGGTCTGCTTGATGACCAATCAGGATTATGAATTTGTTAGCTCCACCCTGCTCAAGGAGATCTGTATGCTCGGTGGCTCCATCGAGCAGTTTGTTCCTAAGCATGTCGCTGTCGCGCTAAAGAAGAAATTCGGCTGATGAGGCTGGGGATGAAAGCAATCGCCGCATTCCCAGCTTGAGCAAAAGGTCTAAGGGCGTTTGCCAAAATATATACGAGGAGGTTAAAAGTTGGCCTATAAGATTACCGAGGAGTGCATAAGCTGCGGCGCTTGTGAGGCAGAGTGCAAGAACGAGGCGATTAGCGAAGGGGAGACGATCTATGTGGTCGACCTTGACAAGTGCACTGAGTGTGTCGGCTGGTTTGAGTCGCCCCGCTGCGCTGAGGTATGTCCTATTGATGATGTTTGCGTCCCTGATCCTGCGCATGAGGAAACCAAGGAGCAGTTGGTGGAGAAGTGGCGCAAGCTTAACCCTGGACAGGAGCCTGCGCCTGGTACTTTCTAGCGCTACTCAGATCAGATCGGCTTCTTATAAATAGACCACCTTAAGCGATGTGCTTATAACGGTGGAACTTTAGTAGCCATTTGCTGTGGTCTTTGGGATGGCACAGTGGGTGGTTTATCTCTTTTTATTTCCCACAACCAAGGTCTGAAAGCCAATCAGGGAATTTAACCGCGAATTGTGGAAGTGATAGATGTGTGTTCCCTGGAAAAAGGTGAGCGCTTTGGAGGCCAGCGCTTCAAGCCACATGGGCAGTTTTTGTTCCAAGAAAAATGCCTTGAACATGTAGAATTGACAGCCGAAGGCAAACCCGTCCCAGGCTACGGGGGTTAGTCCGGCGCTGGTCATCCAGTGGCCAAGCTCAAAGCTGGAGAGGCTGTGCTCGGGGTAGAACAGGAATCTCTTGCCAAGCAAAAGCTTTGTCAGTGAGTGGATGACGGCGAATTTATTGGGCACGGAGACGATCACCAGCCCCCCCTCTTTACACACCCGAACATGCTCTCTCACCATCTCCTCAGATTGATGTGGGGGGAAATGCTCTATCACCCCCTCGGAATAGACCACATCGAAGCTATTATCTTTGAAGGGGAGGGAAAAGCCAGAGCCCTTTATCGCCTCAACCTCAGCCCCCTGACGCTCACAGAAGAAGAAGAGCGAGTCGAAGGCTGCCTCTTCCAGATCGACGCCAACACATCTACAATCCAGTTCTTTGGCCAGCCGGGACAAAATTCGGCCGCTGCCAAAACCGACCTCCAGTATCAGCGCCTGTGGCGGGATATACTTTTTGAACGTTTCATAGGCATATGGGAAATGCCAGGCCTCATCCTGAAGCCACTCCGGCACATAGAGCCACTGCGGTTTTTCTGTACTATATGCTGTGATTGAAACCCTCTTTCTTCTTTCGGTCGTTTTTTCCGGCAACTGCTTTTTAATCGAAAAAGTCGCGCACCGAATCGAACTCGTCGGGAAGCAAGGCGAGGAGGGCGGGAACGCGGTCAAGGAGGATAGATGCGACCCCCGACTGGCCCACCGTCCCCTCGATGTCGAAAAAGTGGCCGAAGAGGGCGAGAATGGCGCCACAGACCACGGCCCCGGCGAGGAAGCCGAGGATAGCTCCCAAAGCCCTATCCGCCCAGCCCAACTTTATAGTTGCGAGGGTCTTGCGCAACAGGAAAGCGAGAACTAAGGCTGCCGCGATAACGGCAATGAAAATGATGATGAAGGCAAAGATCTTGGCTGCGGTATCATTGCCGATGGGGAGCCGATCGGCGAAGGAGGAGTAGAAACGCCCGGCGAGGAAAACGCCAAGGATCAATCCCGCGAGGATGAAAACAGCCCTGATTATCCCGCGCCGAAACCCGATGAAGGCGGCAAAAGCGAGCGCTAGAATTAGGATGATATCTAGCCAGTTCATGCTATTTATTGAGGTAGTTTACCACATCAAAAGCGCCGAGGCAAAACTGACACCGAGAAGGGGTTGACAAAGGAGGGGGGATGTGATTTAATGCTATTGCAAATGCTTATCACTTGCAACTATAGATGCAGATGATTTCAACTGAAGGTGAAATGCAGGAGCTAAAGGGACAACGAATCACCAGCCAACGCAGGTTGCTTCTCGATCTCTTGCGTCAGTCAGAGGGGCACCTTGATGCTGACGAGCTCTATCGCCGGGCTAAAGAGCAGGAACCCCGTCTCAGCCTGTCCACCGTTTATCGCAGCCTGCACCTGTTTAAGGAGCTGGGCCTCATTGAGGAGCGGCACTTTATAGAAGAGCACCATCATTATGAGGCCAGGAGCGAAACAGAGCACCACCATGTGGTGTGCCGTGGCTGCGGAAAGGTAATCGAGTTTGAGTGCCCCTTTGCTGCAAAGATGAAACAGGATGTGAGCCGCCAAACCGGCTTTGAGATCTTTGACGTTGAGGTTTCGATGAAGGGCTATTGTGAGCACTGTCGCCAGGAAAGGGAAGGGGATCGGTCATCTGGAAAAACATAGAACGGAAGGACATAAGAGATGCCAACCAAACTACTAAGTGAGTTGAAGTCTAAAGAGAAGGGGAAGATTGCCAAGGTAGGGGGAGGGGGTAGCATTCACCGGCGTCTCCTCGATATGGGGCTGGTCTCCGGGAGCGAGATCGAGGTGGAGCGAGTAGCCCCGCTAGGCGACCCGATGCAGGTGCGAATTAAGGGTTATCATCTAACATTGCGTAAGGAAGAGGCAGCTAATATTCAGGTTGAGGTGATTTAGATGGCAAGACCACTTATGCCGCTGGCTATGGCCAGACCTGGTGAAGCGGTCACCGTTGTCGATGTCAGAGCCGGCTGGGGGCTCACCAGGAGGCTTGCCGATATGGGATTGCTTCCCGGGACTCAAATCAGGGTTGTTAATGGCATGAGGCCCGGTCCGATTATCATAGACCTCAGAGGATCAAGACTGGCTTTGGGGTATGGCGTGGCACAGAAGATCATGGTCACCGGGGTATGAGGATGGCTAAAGAAATTACCATCGCTCTGGCGGGGAACCCCAACTCGGGAAAGACCACAGTGTTCAACAATCTAACCGGTGCCCGACAGCATGTGGGAAATTGGCCCGGGGTTACGGTGGAGAAGAAAGAGGGAACCTGCCGTTACCAGGGCTATGCGATCAAAGTGGTAGACCTACCCGGGGTCTATAGCTTTACCGCCTATTCCATAGACGAGGTCGTCGCCAGAAACTTCGTCGTCGAGGAGAAACCGGATGCCGTAGTGGACATCGTTGATGCCTCAAATTTGGAGCGGAATCTCTATCTCGCCGTCCAGCTCATGGAGATGGGCACTCGGCTAATAGTAGCGCTTAACATGATGGATCAGGCCGAGTCACGGGGGTACAAGATCGATGTCCCCCAACTATCTTATCTCCTTGACGTCCCGGTAGTGCCCATGGTGGCCAACCGTAATCGCGGTACCCAGGAGCTGCTCGAGGAAATTGTAAAGATGGCAGACGGCGAAGTCCAGCCAAGGAAATTTAGACTCGATTACGGCCGGGAGGTGGAGGAGGAGATTGCCAAGCTGGAGGAGTTGATCTCCCAAGATGACGAGCTTTCGCAAAGGTATTCCCCGAGATGGCTGGCAGTAAAGCTGCTGGAGGGCGATGAAGAGGTAGTTAAGACATTGAGAGCAACGAAGGAATGAATAGGGAGGAAATCCTTCGGGCTCAAGAGAAAAGCCTGGCCCACCTGAGAAGCGTTTACCGAGAGGACGCTGAGACTGTAATTGCCGATGCCAGGTATGGCTTCATCAGCGGCCTGCTAACCGAGGCTATGAGGAAGCCAGCCATAGAGAGACGCACCATTTCCGATCTCATCGATAAGGTGCTGATCAACAGGTGGCTGGGAATCCCCATATTCCTCGCTCTACTTTATGGCGTATTCCAGTTCACCTTCACCGTCTCCGTCCCCCTCATGGACTGGATCGATGAGGGTTTCGGCTGGTTTGCCGACCAGGCGACGACCATCTCTCCGGAGTGGCTGGGCTCATTTATCGGCGATGGGATTTTCGGCGGGCTGGGCTCGGTGCTGGTGTTCGTCCCCCCGATATTCCTGTTGTTCCTTGCCCTCGCCTTTCTTGAGGACTGTGGCTATCTCGCCCGTGCTGCCTTTGTCATGGACCGCCTGATGCATAGGATAGGGCTTCATGGCCGGTCGTTTATCCCCATGATGCTGGGCTTTGGTTGTAATGTCCCGGCAATTATGGCCACCAGAACCATAGAGAACCCTAAGGACAGGCTGACCACTATCCTGATTAACCCCTTTATGTCATGTGGTGCCCGCCTCCCCATCTACATCCTTTTCGCCGGCGCCTTTTTTACTGCCCATCAGGGGCTGGTGGTGTTCTCCATGTACGCCATGGGGATAATCCTGGCCATTATTATGGGACTGGTGTTTCGCAAGACACTGCTGCGGGGGCCCTCAGGGCATTTCGTCATGGAGCTACCACCATACCGCCTGCCCACCATCACCGGGCTGGTGGTGCACATGTGGGAGCGGGGAAAGGTGTTTCTCGTTCGGGCGGGAACCATTATCTTTGCCGCAGTGGTGCTCATATGGTTGCTGGATTACACGGGTGCCCTTGAGCCCATAGGAAGAGCCATTGCGCCCATATTCAGCCCCGCCGGCTTTGGCCAGTGGCAGGCGGCGGTGGCCCTGGTATTCGGCCTTCTGGCTAAGGAGGTAGTGATAGGCACTTTCGGCACCCTGTTTACTGGCGCTGAAGAACTCGGGGGACTGGGAGACGTCATTGGCTTTGATCTGGGCTGGACAGCCCTCATTGCCTTTGCCTTCATGGCCATGACCCTGATCTACGTCCCCTGCATGGCCGTTATTGGCACCATCAGAAGGGAAACCAACTCTTGGAAGTGGACCGTCTTCGTCATCGGTTACACCTTGGTTTTAGGCTGGATCGTGGCCACGCTTATCTACCAGATTGGCAGTCTCTTCACTTGATAGCAGGATTATGATCGAGGGGGCAGTGACATGAGCAAACTCAACTTACGCACAATTTCTGGAGCAAAGGGTTTTGCTCTTGCTCTGGTATTGCTAGTCGCCTTGCTGGTAGCGTCTCTGCTGACCATACCCGCCTACGCCCATGCGCCATCTGGTGCCAGCGAGGTGGATGAGACGGATCTACTACCCGTCTGGATCTACGATGAAGACGAGCAGTTGCATAAGTTCGTCATAGAGGATAACGACCTCATGGGCTACAGCAAGGGGAACGAGCTGATAGAGATCAGGGTTGACGGCGAAAATGTCCCCGACGACAGCCTATCCATCTGCGAGGTTGTGGTCTACAGGGTGTTGCAGTTGGCATTCTCGCAGCTCTGGCCAGACGATGTGCCTAATGCGGGGGATTTCGCCGTTACTTACCATCACCCCGGCAATGATCACAAGGCTGCCTTTGAATATATTACCCAGGCATTCTCTCGAGGAGATGCCCAGGTTGAGCTTGACCCAGGAGTGGACAAAACGAACTTCGATCTCGATGCCTACCGGTACACCTTCACTAATAAGGATACCGGCGAAACCTTCGAGACCTGGGTGCTTGAGGGTGTTTTCCCCGATGGCTTCTTCGAGTTGAGGACGAAGGTAGAGACGGATGAGGCAACAGAGGCTGAAAAGGCTGAATTCCTGCGGCAGTGGGAAGAGACGAGGGATAAGTTCTTGACAGTGCAGGAAAACGAGCTCGAGGCAGACGAACTCTTCGAGGTTGAGGAAGTGGCGTCAGAATCACCTCCATACTGGCAAATAAGCTTTGCCCTTGCCCTTGCTCTTGTTGTAATCGGAAGTACTGTTTACTCCCTGACACTGGGAAGAAGAAGAAGGTAATATACCTTGGGCTGGATTGTGGCCATGCTTATCTATCAGATAGGGAGTCTTTTCACATAGAGAGCCTCCCAAACCTCATCCCGTAGCGGTGCTGCTTTGGAAGCTTGACTTATCCCCCTTGTGCGCTAAGATGTAGCCAGCTTCTAGTTGGACTCTTCCCAAAATGAAGGTTTGCC
>JADFVG010000129.1 GCA_015222405.1 Chloroflexota bacterium | reverse complement strand
TGGCTTCGATGTTCTCTTTCTAACATGGTCCACTAAATCGATGTCACCTTGGAGCTGCTCGGGAGTAATGTGCCAGCCTGGCTTAGTCGATATGATAAGCACTAGGTTATCTATATTGTTGTCACGCTCCAGAGTATCAATAATGCGCTTCATATCTCTGCGAACTGGACTAGCAGTGTCTACAGGGTTACGATAGCTACCACCCACCACGTTAAAGAATGTTGCTAGCTCGTCATAGGACTCCTGGGTAAGCAAGGGCACCCTAAGCCCGGCTTCGGCAAAAACATCAGCAGTAGATACCGAGTCCCCGCCTGACCCTCCAGCCACGCCTACCCTATCACCATGAACAGGCGGAAGATATAAGAGAGCCTTCAGAGTATCAATCAGTTCCTCCATCCTTGTCACCTTGACCGCCCTACATTGCCTCACCGCTGCGTCCCATATCGCCTGGGGTACAGCCAAGGCCCCTGTGTGCGAGGCAATAGCCCGCTCTCCTTCCTCCGTCCGCCCGCCTTTCCATATGACTACCGGCTTCTGGGCGGATATCTCCCTCAGCACCTTGAAGAATCGCCTCCCATCCTTCACCCCTTCCACATACATACCAATAACCTTGATCTCAGGGTCACGACCGAAATACTCAAGGTAATCAGTGGAATCGAGCACTATCCCGTTGCCGAAGCTCACTGATTTGTTGATGTCAACCCCCTGAAGGTGCGCCTCAAGACTGAAGCGAAAGGCATAGCTCCCGCTTTGCGAGATAAGGCCTACCGGCCCAGAAACGCCAGAATATTGCTCCTCACTTTGTTTCACCCCAACCTTGGGATTGAATATTCCAACGCAGTTGGGACCGATAATGTGGAAGTTTGCCTCTTCAGCTCTCTCAGTGAGCAAGCGCTCAAGCCGTATTCCTTCCTCAGTGTCCGTCTCAGCAAAGCCCGCAGTAAAGAAATGAGCAGCAGCTACTTCCTTACGGATGCAATCTTCGAGAACCCTTAGAGCCGCTGAACGAGATACCACCACAATCGCCAGGTCTATCGTCTCCGGGATGTCTAAAAGGCTAGTATAGTTCTTCACACCTAAGGCCTCGATATGTTCAATCGTCTCAGGGCTAACGTGAACGGAATAGAGTTTTCCCGTGAAGCTGCTTTGGCCACGGAGCCACTCGAAGTTCGTGCTCTTACTATCCCCTACTACGGCCATACACTTGGGGTTAAAGGCCCTATCTAGTTTGGCAAAATCTACTTTCAATTACCCCTCCAAGTTTTGGTCGCCCATGTGAGGTCCCGGTTCTGGCAATACTCTACATAATAGCAACGGGTGGTGTCAATCCTGCGTCAACAGATAGCAAAGACACAACGCAACCCTGAGAGCAATTTGACAATTGACACTGGGTATCTTATGCATGCCAGGGCCCTTTTTACGCTGACTGAACAGAATAGCGGTTCGTGCAATATTCGCAAATCGCGAGGCTCGTTGCCTCAATATTTCGAAGAGCCAATCTCTTCAATCTTGCCGGTGACCATGAATACCACCCGCTCGCAGATGTTGGTCACTCGGTCGGCGATACGCTCCAAGTTGTGAGCTACCCAAATGAGACGGGTCGCTCTAGTGATGGTTCTGGGATCCTCGATCATGAAGGTAAGCAGCTCGCGATAGACCTGATCATAAAGGTCATCCACCTCATCGTCCTCAACGCAGATCTGTTTTGCCGCCTCGATATCCCTACCGATGAAAGCGCTAAGGCTTCGTCGAAGCATATCTCTCGCCTTCTCTGCCATGCGTGGGACATCGATCAGGGGCTTCAATGGTGGCTCATCGCCGATCATCAGTGTTATCTTAGCTATACCCTCTGCATAGTCAGCCATGCGCTCCAGCTCAACGATGATGTTCAGAACGGCAACAATAACTCGCAGGTCTCCCGCCATCGGCTGCTGAGTGGCGATGAGTTCAATGCACTTCTCCTCGACGTCGTGCCGTTTCTGATTGATCTGGAGGTCATTGGCAATGACTTGCTCTGCTGCCGCCAGGTCTCGCTGCTTCAAGGCTTCCACGGAGTGGAAGATGGCCTTTTCCGCCATGAAGCCCAGAACTAGAACCTCATTTTGAAGCTCGCCAAGATGTCGCTCAAAACTCTCCCGTGGCATTTTACACCTCCTCAACCGAAGCGTCCGGTGATGTAGTCCTCAGTCCGCCGATCCCGGGGGCGGCTGAAAAGTTCCCCTGTGGTACCGTACTCCACCAGTTCCCCCAGCAGGAAGAAACCGGTCAAATCGGAGACTCGCGCTGCCTGCTGCATATTATGGGTCACAATGACTATAGTGTATTCTTTCTTGAGCTCCTGCATCAACTCCTCGATCTTCAGAGTAGCCGCCGGGTCCAAGGCGGAGCAGGGCTCATCCATGAGGATGACCTCAGGCTCAACGGCAAGGACTCTGGCGATGCAAAGCCGCTGCTGCTGCCCACCGGAAAGCATGAGCGCTGACCTCTTCAGGTCATCCTTGACCTCGTCCCAAAGGGCAGCCTGGCGCAGGCTTTTCTCCACCACTTCATCGAGGACCGCGCTATGGTTCATCCCCAGCATTTTCGATCCAAAGGCTACGTTTTCGTAGATAGATTTGGGGAACGGGTTTGGTTGCTGAAAGACCATGCCCACCCTTTTACGTACCTCCACCACATCCACCCCATTATCATAGATGTTCTGCCCATCGAGCAGTACCTCACCCTCGAGGCGCGACCTGGGGATGATGTCATTCATCCGATTCAAGGTGCGCAGAAAGGTGGTCTTGCCACATCCCGATGGCCCGATGAGTGCCGTGATCTGGTGCTCCTTTACCTCCAGTGTGACCCTACGGAGGGCCTGCACCTCCCCGTAGTAGAAGTCCAGGTTTTTAGTCTGTATCTTTAGGTCCATAATCCCTCCTCATGCTTTTCCCTCCATCCTGGCGCGGAAGCGCCACGCCAGCCACCTGGTGATAAGATTGATAATAAGGATAAGCACAATAAGCACCGCCCCTGTTGCCAGCGCCTTATCAAGGGCATTGGTCTCCATAGCTAAATAGAATACATGCACTGCCAGGCTGCGGCCCCCGTCAAAGAAAGATGTTGGCATGCCGGCACTCCCGCCCATGGTTACATAGAGACACGCTGACTCGGCCACCACGCCTCCAACGCATAGAATTATGCCGGTGATGATGCCTGGAATCGCTGCCGGGAGCACTACACTTTTTGTCATCTGCCATTTGGTTGCCCCCAGAGCTAAAGCGGCTTCTCTATATGATCTGGGAACGACCTTCATTGCTTCCTCGGCGCTGCGGATGAGGAACGGCAGGAGGAGGCAGGCAAGCGTAAGGGCTCCAGCGAGGATGGAGTAACTGAAATTCAGCGCCATGACGAAGATGGCAAAGCCGAACAGGCCGAAGACTATCGAGGGCACGCCGGCGAGAAGTTCTACACCGTAGCGGATGAGGCGCGTGAGCCAGTTATCGGGGGCATACTCAGCAAGATAGATAGCTGCCCCAATGCCTAGAGGGATGAGTATGACCATGGTGGTAGCTATCAGCCAGATGGTGGAAACGAAGACCGAGGAAATGCCCCCCTCACCGCTGATCCCGCCCTTGGGCTCGCTGAAGAAAAACTCGGAGCCAAAAACCGGAAGCCCACGGGCTATTACATAGACGACGATAAGCAAAAGGATGACAACAGCAGAGATCCCCGCTGCCCAGATGAAACCCCAGGCAATTCTCTGTGTGAGCTTAGGCGATAGCCTCATAGGGCAATCCTCTTATAGGTAATAGGTGCCAAGCCAATACCAGGCTTGAGTCAGGGCGAAAAAGCCTCATCGAGCCATCCTTCTGTGGACTACGAGTCCAATGCTATTGATGAGCATAACCAGGACGAAAAGCACAGCGCCGGTGGCGAACAGGGCACTTTCATGTGTACCAGTGGCGTGTCCTATCTCCAGAGCGATGTTGCCGGTCAGGGTTCGAGCGGGGCTGAATATGGAGTCAGGGAATATGGGGGAGTTCCCAATGACCATCACCATGGCCATGGTCTCGCCTATCGCCCTGCCTGTGCCCAGGATGACGGCGGCGATGATGCCGGAGCGCGCAGTGGGCAGGAGCACACACCGTATGGTCTGCCATTGGGTAGCACCCATGGCTAAAGCCGCTTCCTTATACTGGGGGGGCACAGCACGGAGGCTCTCCTCACTGATGCTGGTTACCGTGGGCAGCACCATGATAGCCAGCACAATACCAGCAGCCAGCACCGAGGAGCCGGACCCCTGGCCGCTGATGTCAGCTATTAACGGAGCCAGTACCACCAGGCCCACCAGCCCGTAGACGACTGAGGGGATGCCCACCAGAAGCTCCACCGCAGGTCGGGTAAGCTGGCGAATGCGGGATGGGGCTACTTCAGCCAAGAAGATGGCACAGCCTAGTGCCAGTGGAATGGCTAGAGCCAGCGCCAGCAGGGTCACCACCACCGAGCCTACCAGCATGGTCAAGATGCCGAAGGCATCCCGGCTCGGATACCACTTGGTGCCAAAGAGGGAGAACCCCAGTTCTTGAAACGCAGGGACGCCTTCCCTGAAGATGAAGACGGCGATGAGCACCAGAATCAGGAATGCGGATACACCCAGGATAAACACAAGCCGCTTTGCAGCGCGATCGGCAAAATAACGAGACATCATATCCTTATTGGGGGCAGGGGCGAGCCAAAGCCACCGCGCTCACCACCTGGGGAAACGAACTCACCCCCGCCCTCATTGGGAAGTTATCGAATACTGATATAACCCTCCTCCTCCGCGATCTGCTGTCCTCCAGGGCTGAGGCAGAAGTTGATGAAGTCGAGAACCTCCCCCTCGGGCTCGCCCTTGGTTACGAAGTAGAGGGTGCGGGCGATAGGGTAGGTTCCATTGCGGACCGTCTCCGTTGCGCAGTCGACACTATTTACCGCTACCGCCTTGACGTCATCATCGACATAGCCCAGGGAGACATAGCCAATGGCACTGGAGGTAGTGGCCACCTTTTGCTTTATCGCCCCGTTGGAGGGCAGGAATTCGACCTTGGCCGAGATCTCTTCTTCCCCCATTACTTTCTTTTCGAAGGTCTCCCTGGTTCCTGAGCCCTCTTCCCGGCTCACCACCGTCCAGGTAGAGTCTGTGCCGGTGGCGAAGATGTCCCTTACCTCTTCGATGCTCAGGTTATCGATCGGATTCGAAGGGTGGACCACGATAGCAACGCCATCGAGAGCGATGGCATGTGGTATAAGGTCTGGCCACTTATCCGTTTCATTCGACTTGAGGTCGCGGGAGATGGCGCCGATGTCAAAGATACCCCCAGCTACCCCCTTGACTCCGGCGCTGGAGCCGCCACCGCTGACAGTGACATCAGCGTCTTCATATGCTGCTGCCCACTTCTCCGCCAGCGGCTGGACCGTCGTCGAGCCCCCGACCTCGATGCCACCACCTCCGCAGCCAGCACCTAGAACCAGCGCAAAGGCGAACACTAGAGCGATAGGAATGTAAACCCACTTAGCCATACTTTATCCTCCTTTCTCAGCCTATTCGTAACTCCCCCTTGGGCTTTTTTATTAGGGGCATAGCCATCATCTCCTCTTTTACAGGTTTTACGTTGTGCTACTTGAATGGCAGTTTGCATTTTCATTTGTCCATAAAAAGCCTCAAACAAACCTTCATTCTGTCTCAAGAATAACAGGGGATGGTTAAGGTTCGATTAAGGCCTTGTTAAATTTGGGTAAAGGTTAGGTTAAGGTTTGGTTAAATTTCCGTGGGGAGTTCAGAAAGGGGTTTCAGAAGGGTGCTATAGGGAGGGTGAAGGTGAAAGTGGAGCCTTTGCCCTCGGTGCTCTCCACCCAGATATCACCGCCGTGGGACTGAACGATGTGCTTGGCGATGGCCAGGCCGAGGCCGGTTCCGCCTCCCGCCCTGGCCTTGTCCGCCTTGTAGAAGCGCTCGAAGATGCGGGGCAGGTCATCGGCGGGGATGCCGATGCCGGTATCCGTCACCGAAATGGCCACCTTGTCTCCGTGAACCTCAGCGGAGAGGCCCACCCTGCCGCTGGGAGGGGTGAACTTGATGGCATTGTGAAGCAGGTTGACCAGCGACTGCTCTATTCGCTCCCTGTCGGCCAAGACGGAGGGTATGTCTGGTGGGATATCAAGGCTTAGCTCCAGACTGGCCCTCTCCGCTAAAGGTCTCACCCTATCACTGGCTTGGTGTGCGATCTGGCTGACAGGGCAGGGCTTTATGTCGAAGGCAACCTCCCCGCTTTCGATGCGGGAGAGTTCCCCCAGCTCAACAGCTAATTGGCTCAGTTTGTCCACCTCTGCGTCTATCTTTTGTAGAAACTCGCTGGCCACACCAGCATCTTCGATACCGCCTTCTTGGAGCGTCTCCGCCAGCACCTTGATCGAAGAAAGCGGCGTGCGCAACTCATGGGAGATGTTGCTGATGAAATCGCGGCGCATCATCTCCAGCTTTCGCAGTTCTGTTAGGTCGTGGATGATGAGTAGGCTTCCACCCTCCAGGGGAGTGGCCATCACCCAGAGAAATTGCTTTCCCGCTACGGCTCTCTCCACCATTCCCAACTGTGGCTCTCCCGTATCCAGACAACGCTTCAGCAGGCCATCGGCTTCAGGCTCAGCCATCACCTCAATAAGATAGCGGCCTATGGCTTCCTCCTGGGAAATCTGGAGCATCCTTTCGGTGGCGGGATTGACCAACGTAACCCTGCCCTCGGTGTCTGTCATGATAACCCCGTCAGCCATATTGTTCACTATGGCGGTCATCCTGTCCCGGTCCGTTGCCATCAGGTGCAGCGTCTCCTTTAACTTGGCCGACATCTGGTTAAACGCCCGGGCCAGCTCCCCGATCTCATCACCAGAGGCTATCTCTATTCTTTGGTCAAGCTCCCCCTGGGCTATCTTTCCAGAGAGGCGTGTAAGCTCTTTGATCGGCCTGGTGGTGATGCTGGCTATCAGGAGGGAGAGAAGAATTACAACTGCCGTAGCTACACCGGCCACAAGGGCTATGGTGCGATTGATGTGGGCCAGGGCAGCGTTTATGTCGGTTAGAGGAAGGGCAACCCGTGTCACGCCGACTACGGTGCCATCCAACTCAATGGGTGTGGCGGCGTACATCATGTCATAGCCCAAGGTGGCACTGTGCCGGGTGTTTACGCCTACCCCAGTGGCCAGGGCTTCGATCACCTCGGGTCTATCGGCATGGCTTTCCATCTCCGCGGGGTCTTCTTCCGAGTCGCCGAGCACCGTCCCATCCAGAGCAATGATGGTTATTCTGGCATCGATCTGTTGTCCCAACCTCTCGGTAAGGGCGTCTAGCTCTGCCTCCTGCCCCCCGAAATAGGGCTGGCTGCCATCTCCCACCAGTCGTGCCTCATTGGTTAGCTGCGAGCGCAGATTATCCATGTGGTGGTCACGCATGAAATGGGAAAAGTAGAAGCCAAGCCCGGCTGTGGAGGCCAGGATAAGGAGGAGGAACGGAATGGCTATTCGCCAGCGGATGCTACGAAACATTATCCCTCGAACTTATAGCCGACGCCCCGCACTGTTAGAATGCGGCGTGGATTCGCCGAGTCGGACTCGATCTTTTCTCGGAGCCACCGAATGTGAACATCCACTGTTCGCGTATCCCCCTCATACTCATAGCCCCATATCTTCTCTAGGAGGGTATCGCGGCTGATCACCAGGCCTCGATTCTTGGCCAAAAAGGCGAGAAGCTCAAACTCCTTGCGGCTCAGGCTGAGGACAGAATCACCGAGGGTAACCTGATGCCGCGGGAGATCGATCTCCAAGTCGCCGAACCTGAGCCTTGGGGGCGCCTGCTGTGAGACCTCCCACTGCGTCATCTCCACCCGGCGCAGGCTGGCCCGTATTCGGGCCAGTAGCTCCCTCAAGCTGAAAGGCTTGGTAATGTAATCGTCTGCTCCCAGTTCCAGGCCTACCACACGATCAATCTCCTCAACTTTAGCGGTGAGCATCAGGATGGGAATGGCCATCCCCTCCTTGCGCAATATGCGGCAGACCTCAAGGCCATCAAGCTCGGGGAGCATAATGTCCAAGATGATGAGGTCTGGCTTTTCCTCTCGAGCAAGCTCTAGCGCCTGAACCCCATCAGTAGCAGTGCTTACCCTATAGCCCTCCCTTGTGAGGCTATATTTGAGCCCCTCAAGCAGGGTTCGATCATCTTCGACGATGAGGATTTTGTTTCCAGCCATGTTTGAGCCAGGCCTTTTTCGAGATTCTTATGGCAACTGTTATTGCCTGAGCCATTCTACCGTGTATGGGTAGATAATTACAAGAAGTCCTAGACAAGCAGTGATGGGTTGTGTCTACAACATGCCGTCTGGATGAGCTGTTGGATCCCAAGTTGGATCAAATGCAGAATGTCGGCAAAAGGGGATGCTGCAGATAGTGAGCCGGATGGGAATCGAACCCACGACACGCGGATTAAAAGTCCGCTGCTCTACCCCTGAGCTACCGGCCCCGTGACCAAATATACCTTCTTCCTCTTCCCCTTGTCAATGATGAATCATTCACCGCTTTAGGCTGCCACCGGGCTTGGTCAGGGGCACTCCCTGAGCACATAAGGGGCACTCTTCAGGGGTGTAGGAGAGAATAGATACCTGGTAGCAACTGAAGAAGGGGACACCAAAAGTGACCCCGCCTTGGGAACGGTCAACCAACAGCCCGACCCCTACCGGCTCCAAGCCAAGTTTCTTAGCCGCTTTTATCACTTCAAGAACCGAGGTTCCGGTGGTTAGAACGTCGTCAACGATAAGCACCCTTTCCCCGGGGCTGATGGTGAATCCCCGCTTAAACGCTCTGCCCTCACCTTCTCGTTCGGCAATGATGCTGCGTACTCCCAGTTGCCTTGCTACCTCGAAGGCGACGATGATGCCACCCAAAGCAGGTCCGGCGACAACCTCTATTTCCCGATCTCTGAAATGGTCGGCAATCATCCTGCATAGCTGCTCGGTGTAATGGGGGTATTGAAGCACCCTGAACTTGTCCCAATAGGTAGCAGAGTGCAACCCGGAGGCTAATTGGAAATGGCCTTCCAGGATCGCTCCCGCTGCTCTAAAGATGCTCTCGACCTCGGCGGACAAAGGACTCCTTTCAGCTAGTCGTCATCAAAGGAGTGGTTGGGGACTGACTGCCACTTGCTCGCAGGCCAGTAGCATATCCATGCCTTGCCAACAATGTTTTTCTCGGGGACCATCCCCCAGACATGGGAATCGCTGCTCTGGTTGCGGTTGTCTCCCAGAACGAAATAGTGATCATCAGGCACATACTGTGGCGGAAGGTCGTAGTAGGGTTCTTCCGCGATGTAGGGCTCCTCCAGGGGGGTGCCATCGATATAGACCTTGCCATCCTTTATTTCCACTGTTTCCCCTGGGGTAGCAATCACCCGTTTGATGATATCTTGGTCCGGGTTTTGTGGGGAGTGAAATACGATTATGTCGCCGCTGCGGGGAGGATGAAACCAGTAGGCTGCTTTGCTCACCACTAGGTATTGCCCGTTGTGAAGGCTAGGCTCCATGCTGGCACCCACCACTTTGACGCTCTGCACCATGGCGTGCGCCACTAGGAAGATAGCCAGCGCAATGACGAGGGTGATTATGAGCTCGCGAAGGGGAAATCTCCTCCCCTTTTTCTGGGCGTGGTTTTCCGATTGCATGACTTAATTATAACCCATCTATCAAGGCTCTTCCAACCCGCTTGTTGAGATTTGCTTGGACGGGGCAGTAAAGTTTGTTGTAGAATGGGCGCAAGATGGAAGAAGGCGATCTTATCCTTCGCAGCAAGGACGGCGACCTCGACGCCTTTAATCAGCTGGTGGAGAAGTATCAAAGGCAGGTCTACAACCTTGCCCTGCGTATGCTGGGTGAGGCGCCCGCCGCTGAGGATGCCACCCAGGAGGCTTTTCTCTCCGCTTTTAGGGGCATTGGCAAGTTTCGAGGTGGCAGCTTCAGGGCGTGGCTGTTGCGCATTGCCGCCAATGCCTGCCGTGACCAGCAGCGCTTTTGGCGCCGTCGCCCCACCATCTCCCTGGATGCCCTGATACTCGAGCCCGAGGTTGACCGAGATGCCCAATCCCCTGAAGACTACGCCGTGAGGCGAGAACTGGGGGAGAAGATCGCCAACGCACTGGCTGCTCTCCCCACCGACCAGCGCTTAGCGGTCATTCTCTATGATATCGAGGGTCTGAGCTACGAGGAGATAGCCCGGGTTATGAATAGTTCCCTGGGCACGGTGAGGTCCAGGCTCAGCCGGGGGAGGGCGCGGTTGCGCCTGTATCTGGGACAACGCATGGAACTTTTACCCTAGCAATTTCGTCTTTAATGATTAAGAGATGTTTAAGTCAAAAAGCGAGTGTCAAAAAGTAAAGGGGATGCTTTCCCCTTATATCGACCGCCAGCTCACCGCCTCAGAGAAGGGATCGGTCGAAGCTCATCTTGAGCGGTGCGAGGCATGCCAGCGGGAGCTGGAGTCGCTGCGGGCGGTGGTGAATCTGGTTCACCGTGTGCCTTCGGTTTCGCCGCCACGCTCCTTTGCTGTCGCTGAAGCGGTGCCCAAGCGGCGTGCTGTCCCCGTGGCCGTGTTTAGCGCTGCAACTGCTGTCGCCGTATTACTTCTGGCATTTTTCTTCGTCAGCGATGCGCTAAATCTCTTCGCCTCGGAAGTTCCTGTCGGGGAGCAATTCAGGGAAGACGCCCTGCTGGCCGAGCCACCCCCAGACGTGGCAGGTGCAGGCAATGAAACCGTTGAAGCCATTGAAACCGTTGAAAATTGGCCCTTCTGGCAGCTCGAGGTTGCCTTTTCAGCGCTGGTGGTGATACTGGGGGCACTGACCATAATTTGGTGGCGGAGAAGCAAAGCAGTTGAAATAGCCGTTAAAAGCTGACCCAATGCCAGGAAGGCAAGCTGATCTAAGCTGGAGAGGAGGTGGCAAATGCGGAAGAGGCTATATTTAGCCATTGGCTTGGTTCTGGCACTCACCTTGTCGGGAACGCTGGGTTATGCCTTGAGTCAGGGGAGCGACAACAATGTGACCCAGGAGGAGAGCCAGAGGCTAGCCGAAGACTACTTGGTGAGCAGCCCCACCTTCGCCTTTGATGGTATGGAAGATACCCTCAGGCAGGTGAGCACCCATACAGCGCGTTGCCCCTCTTGCTGGGCGTTTGAGTTTGAGTTCCAGTGCCGCCATGCTGGCTATGGTGATAGGTCAGGGCAGGTAGTTGCTGAGGTCATAACTCCCCACACGGCGTCGATCATGGTTGAGGAAGGTGAGGTCGTTGACGCGGTCATGGATGAGGTGTGGGATATGATGAAGCAGGCTGAGACGATTACAGTGGAGGTCGGCGGTAGCTTCATTTTGTCCCTGGACTCCAACCCCACCACCGGCTATGCCTGGCATGCTCAGTTCGACGCCGAGCTTCTTGAGCTTATCGAAACCGATTTTCAGCCCTCCTCAGAGGCCATTGGCGCTGGAGGTGTTGAGAGTTTTGAGTTTCGGGCGCTGAAGGAGGGTGATACTGAAATCACGATGGTCTATGAGAGGAGCTGGGAGGAGGGCTACATCGAAAAGGTGATTTTCAGCGTTCACATAACTGAAGCCGAGGATTAGAGAAAGGAGGTCAAAATGAGAAACAGATTACTCTTCATCGGCCTAGCATCGTTAGTTGCCATCACCGGTGTTGGTTACATTTGGCGTAAGCGCAGGAAAGGAGGCTAAGATGAGCAAAAATCGACTATTAGCACTAGTGATAGGGGTTGCCCTTTTAGGCGCAGTAGGATTAGCTTTTGTGCCGCGTGCAAGTGCTTCCCCTTCGGCCCCCCTGGAGGCAACCCCGCAGAGTGTACCAAATTCAGAGTGGAACTGCAACTCTCAGTTCACCGGGATCTGGGTCACTGGTCAGGGAAAGGTAACGGTGGTCCCCGATGTTGCTATCCTCAGTCTCGGGGTCGAGGCCCAGGCAGCGACAGTACAGCAGGCGATGGCCGAGGCGGCAACTGCCATGGATCGGGTGATAGCTGCCCTGCGCGCCAATGGGGTCGCTGAGAAGGACATCCAGACCCAGTGGTTCAATATCTATCCCGTGAGAAGGTGGGTAGATGACGCACGAGAGGTTCTCATTGGCTACCGGGTGACGAACATGGTGAGTGCCAAGATCAGGGACGTGGAGGCTACGGGTAGTATTATCGACCGGGTGGCTGAGGCTGGAGGGGACCTCACCCGAATTCATGGGGTGAGCTTTACCGTGGACGACCCTTCACAGTACCACAACGAGGCTCGGGAGAAGGCCATCGCCGATGCTAAAGCCACGGCGCAGCACCTGGCCGCTCTTGCCGGTGTCGATCTCGGCCGCCCCTTCTATATCTCTGAGAGCGGGGGCTTTGTCCCTATCTATCGGGATTATGCTATGATGGAGGGGGGTGGCATTCTTCCCCCCACCCCGATCAGCCCTGGGGAGACCGAAATCACCCTCACCGTCCAGATGGCTTTCGCCATTGAGTAGGCGATAGGTCGCTTGATAAACGGGGGCAGGCTTACCTGCCCCTGTTGTCTTTGTTGCACTCTGCCAGGTTAGGTGGTAGAATTGCTACACCAAGCGACTTGAGGGTCAATATGGTGCTCAGCGACCGCACAATTAAGGAAGAGATAGCCAAGGGGAGAATCATTATCGAGCCTCTGGACCTCACTTGCATTCAGCCGGCAAGCGTTGATATTCACCTCGGTAAGAAGCTTGTTGTCTTCAAGCCCTGGGTGTCTCCTCATTATATCGACATCAGGATGTCTCTCGATGGCCTCGCTGAGGAAAGAGAGATACCAGAAAACGACTCTTTTTCTCTGCAGCCAGGGGAGTTCGTCCTCGGGAGCACGATGGAATACATCGGTGTGCCCGATGACATGATGGCCAGGCTGGAAGGAAAGAGCTCACTGGGTAGGATTGGGCTCCTCATCCACGCCACCGCGGGTTATGTGGACCCTGGCTGGCGTGGGTATCTCACGTTGGAGCTGTGCAATGTCTCCAGGTTGCCCATACTTCTTTACAACGGCATGAAGATAAGCCAGATTTCCTTTCATCGCCTGACGACTCCTGCCGAGAAGCCCTACGGAAGCCCTGGGCTTGGCAGCAAATACCAGGACCAGGCCGGTCCCGTATTTACCCGTTATTACCAAGAATACCAGCATATCCCTCTCATGAGTGTACAGTCGATCCCGGTTAAGGAAAAAGCGACACAATCGAATCCAGATGCAACTGCCTTGCGCGCATGGCTTAATATGAGCGAGTTCCAGGGTAGTATCAGACGTTTTGCCAAGGCTATAGAAGTTCCCCTTAAGACGGCAGAAGACTGGTTTTATCGGGGAGCAGAGCCTAGCGAGCCGAATAAGTTGAGGATTTTTCAGTTGACGCAGCTTCCGCAATTCAGGCCAAAGGGTGGTATCGAAAAGAATCTCCCACTACTTGAGGAACGGGGGGCAACGCCTTCATCTTAAGAACCGCATCGGGCTAAAAGGCGGAAAATGGACTACATGGAACGTGCCCTTTCTCTAGCAAGGCTTGCCTTAGGTAACGCCAGTCCTAATCCGGCAGTGGGGGCGGTGATTGTCAGGGATGGCGCTATCATCGCTGAAGGCTATACCCAGCCTCCAGGCTCAGCTCATGCTGAGGTGGAGGCGTTAGGGCAGGCGGGGGATGGAGCTCGTGGCGCCACGATGTATGTCACCCTTGAGCCCTGCTGCCACTTCGGGCGCACCCCTCCCTGCAGTGAGGCGATTATTGAAAGTGGCATCGCTGAGGTGCATATCGCAACCCTGGACCCCAACCCTCAGGTTTCAGGTCGGGGGAAGGAGGAACTGGAGCGGAGGGGAATAAAGGCCCTCCTCGGCGAGCATGAAGAGGAAGCCCGCCAGCTCAATGAAGCCTATATCAAGTTCATCACCACCGGCTTGCCCTTCATCACTGCCAAGTTCGCCATCAGCCTGGATGGCAAGATCGCCACCAGGACGGGGGATTCGAGATGGATCAGTGGCGAGGAGTCAAGGAAATGCGTTCATCAACTACGCCGCGAGGTGGATGCCATCATGGTTGGGGTCAATACCGTGCTTTCCGATGACCCCCAGCTTACGGCACGGGGAATGGATGGGCAGCCCTTAGAAAGGCAGCCGCTCAGGATCATCGTTGATAGTGAGGCTCGCACCCCATCTACAGCGCGGCTCTTCGGAGAGCGGGGAAGAACGATGGTAGCCACAACCTCGGCTGCGCCGCGAGCTAAGGTGGGGGAACTCCAAGAGGTCGGAGCTGAGGTGATGGAGTTTCTCTCCCGGGAGGGGCAGGTAGACCTTGAGCAGCTCCTCAGGGAACTGGGGAGCAGGGAGATCATCAGCGTTATGATTGAGGGTGGTAGCACCCTTTTGGCCTCCTTTTTCGAGCAGGGGCTGGTGGATAAAGCCATCGTCTTCATCGCCCCCATGATCATCGGGGGCCGGAGGGCGAAGATGGCTGTTGCTGGCGAGGGGGCGGAGAGGATTGCCCATGCGCTCAGGCTGGGCCGGGTCAAGGTAGAGCGCCTGGGGGATGATGCCATGATCAGCGGTTATCTAGGGGGATAAAGATGTCACTGGTGGTAACGGTTTATGTTCCCAGCGGGATCGTGATGGCTGGCGACAGCCGGGTGACTGCTACCCGCAGGGAGGAGAAAAAGGAAGAGCAGCAAACCACGATAAAAGAACAGCAGGTGGTGCTTTCGGATCATGGCTACAAGGTGATAGCCCTGGACGTTGCCCCGGTGGGCGTATCCTGCTCTGAAACTGCCATAATCAATAATGAGCCTATTGACAGCCATATCAGGAAGTTCGCCGAGCAGGCGCTGGCTAAGGGCGATAATGTATCCGAGGTGGCATCGAAATTGGTTTCTTACTTTGAAAGTCGTTTTCCCAAGGTGCCCGTGGGCTTCCACGTTTGCGGCTATCAGGTGGAGAAGAATATCAGCGTCCCTTACATCTATACCTGTCACACGGTAAGAGAGACATCACCGGTGCGGAGAAATGTCAATCCACAGGGGAATGTGGTATATGGTCTGACCTTTAGTGGCGAGACCTCTGTAATTAAAAGGCTAATCTCCAAGGATTTTGTGCCCCGTTTAGATGCCATGCCCCTCCAGGACGCTATCGACTACGCCATTCACCTGATCCGGACCACCATTGATACTTTGAGGTTTGAGCCCAGATTTCCCACCGTGGGAGGGGCGATAGATGTACTGGTAATCACTCCACCGAGCAAGCTGAACTTTGTCCAGCGGAAGGAGCTCCACGGAGGCTAGATGTTCACCGGAATTATTGAAGAGGTAGGCACTATTAAGGCGGCTCAACCTGGCAAGCTGGCAATTTCCGCCACTAAGGTTATTGAAAGTGCGAAAAAAGGCGATAGCATCGCCGTGAATGGGGCATGCCTCACCATCACTGAGCTCGGGGGTGACTACTTCTCTGTAGATGTTATGCCCGAGACATTACGGCGCACCAACCTGGGGATGCTTCGCCCCGGGGACCGGGTGAATCTGGAATGCCCGCTCGCGGTTGGCGGTCGCATGGGAGGGCACTTTGTCCAGGGTCATGTCGATGGCACGGGAAAGGTGCTCTCGGCAACACGAGAAGGTGAGGCCGTTCTCGTAAGATTTGAAGCACCACCAGAGATCATGCGCTATGTGGTCGAAAAGGGATTCATCGCTATCGATGGGGTAAGCCTGACGGTGGTTGAGCATGACAATACCTCGTTTAAGGTCTCTTTGGTTGCCTATACGCTGCAAAATACTAACCTGGGTGGCAAAAGGGTGGGTGATTTTGTTAATATAGAGGTGGATATCATTGCCAAGTACGTGGAGCGACTCAAAGTGGAGAAAGGCTCAGCGATAACTGAGGAATTTCTGGCTGAGCATGGCTTTCTGACACGGTAAGATGCATACCAATCATTGTCGCAGTCATCGAAAGCAAGAGGGATATAATCAGAGATCCAGCCTATAGTTCGAAAAGGGAGGTTTGGAGATGGCGCTGGCAACGATCTCGGAAGCGATTGAGGACATAAGGGCAGGCAAGTTTTTGATCATCATTGACGACGAGGATCGAGAAAATGAGGGCGACCTCGTCATGGCGGCGGAGAAGGTAACCCCGGAGGCGATTAACTTTATGGCTAAACACGCCCGGGGTCTCATCTGCCTGCCCATCATCGGACAGAGGCTGGATGAGCTGGGAATCCCGATAATGGTTGGGGATAATACCTCGAAGCATGGAACAGCCTTCACCGTTTCCATTGAAGCCAAACAAAAAGTGACTACCGGCATCTCCGCCCACGACCGGGCGGCAACCATCAGGGCGGTGCTCGATCCCAGCACTAGACCTGGAGACCTGGCTCGCCCTGGGCACACCTTTCCCCTGCGAGCGAAGGAGGGGGGGGTGCTGGTGAGGGCGGGGCATACCGAGGCTGCCATCGACCTGGCAAGGCTGGCCGGGCTCTACCCTGCAGGGGTGATCTGCGAGATCATGAGCGAGGATGGCACCATGGCTCGCCTCCCCGAGCTTGAGCCTATGGGGGAACAATTCGGGATCAAGATAGTGACCGTCGCCGACCTCATCGCCTACAGGAGGCGCCACGAAAAGCTAGTGCAGCGCGTGGCTGAGGCAAATCTGCCCACGAAGCATGGAGAATTTGTTGCCATTGCCTATAAGAGCACCATTGACCCCGATGAGCACGTGGCTCTGGTGCTGGG
Organism: Chloroflexota bacterium; assembly: GCA_015222405.1. GTDB lineage: Bacteria > Chloroflexota > Dehalococcoidia > E44-bin15 > E44-bin15 > JADFVG01. The sequence goes on along the minus strand of JADFVG010000129.1, from coordinate 3,260 downwards.
GGATATATCGGGGGAGGAGCCGGTGCTGGTGCGGGTGCATAGCGAATGTCTCACTGGAGACATCTTCGGCAGCCTGCGCTGCGATTGCGGTGAGCAGATCGCCCTCGCCATGCAGGCCATCGCCAACGAGGGGAGAGGCGTTTTCCTCTATATGAGACAGGAGGGTAGGGGGATAGGGTTCCACAACAAGATCCGTGCCTATGCCCTCCAGGATCAGGGGCTGGACACCGTAGAAGCCAATGAATCGCTGGGCTTCCCTGCCGACCTTCGCGACTATGGCATCGGGGCTCAGATATTGGCTGACCTTGGCCTCAAGGAAATCCGCTTGCTGACTAACAATCCGAAAAAGGTGGTCGGCCTTGAGGGCTACGGGCTCAGGGTGGTGGAGACATTGCCCCTCATCGCCACCCCAAACCCAAGCAACATTCGCTACCTGGAGACGAAGCAGAAGAAGATGGGCCACCTCCTGGCTATGGAGGATATAGAAGGATAGAGGTGTGGAGGTGGTATAAAGGCTACCGAAAGGAGGGCGAAAATGCCACCACAGGCAAAGATTGCTTTCATGGCTCTGGTTTTCGATGCCGATCCTGAGAAGCATCGTTGCACGATGACAACCGGACTTCTTGACTTGACCATCCAGTTTGTTGCCAACATGAACCAGGCCATTGACATGGCCAAGCAACTGGCAGACCAGGGGTGTATCGCAATTGAACTATGCGGCGGCTTCGGCCACAGCATGACAGGCAGAATTGCTGACGCAGTGAGGGGAAAGGCTGCTGTTGGCTCTGTCCGCTTCGACATTCATCCTGCCTTGGGCAAGAGCAGCGACGAGGTTTTTGGGGGGCTAAGGGGTTGAATCTGTGCCTTTGCCCCTAAAATTTAACAGGAGGTAATATTGAGCAAAAGCTACGAAGGCACGCTTCTGGGCGAGGGGCTGAAGTTTGGGGTGGTGATTTCCCGCTTCAACGAGTTCATTACGGCAAGGCTCCTTGAGGGAACCGAGGATGCCCTGCTGCGTCACGGGGTCAAAGAGGGCGATATCGAAGTTACCTGGACGCCGGGCTCGTTTGAGATTCCTTTGATCGCTAAGAAGATGGCGCAATCGGGTAAATATGCCGCCATTATCTGTCTTGGTGCCGTGATCCGCGGTGGAACGCCTCATTTTGACTATATTGCCACCGAGGTGACCAAGGGGATTGCTGTGGTTGGCCTGGAGACAGGGATGCCGGTTATCTACGGCGTGGTCACCGCAGATACCCTGGAGCAAGCCATTGAGCGAGCGGGAACCAAGATGGGCAACGCCGGTTTTCAGGCGGCGATGAGCGCCATAGAAATGGCGAACTTGGTTAAGACCATTACTCGGTAACCTTATATACCCTATCGCCTTGCCTCACCCGGTCAGGGACCTTGATCCCCACCGCATCCCCTGGCTTTGCCTCTTCGACATCGACATTGTTGATCTGCATCGACTCCACCACCAGTTCCATCTCGGTGGTGTGCCCCTTGATGAGGATATTATCCCCCACCTTGAGAGGGGCAGTGAGGTCGATGCCAGCCACTACCGGTCGGGCAAAGAAGTCGCTCACCCTGCCTACTTCCTCTTCGGTCATTAGAACCCCTCCTTTTTTGAATTAGTATAATTGCTCTTGGGTTGCAAATCAATATCCCTTTTTCGCCCTCTTGACAATGCGATGTCACTATGTATAATTTGATTGGAACATATGTTCGCCTTAAGGACGAAAATGGGAAAAATCCTTCATGTTGATCTGGATGCCTTTTTTGTCTCCGTGGAGCAGGTGTTGAATCCTGCGCTCAGGGATAGGCCGGTGGTAGTTGGTGGCGAACCCAGCCTACGCGGGGTGGTTGCCTCTGCCTCCTATGAGGCCAGGACCTATGGGCTTCATGCCGGCATGCCCCTGGCTCAAGCCCAGCGCCTCTGCCCCGATGCCATCTTCCTCAAGGGCAGCTTCCCTCGCTATCAGGAGGCCTCAGAGAGGTTCATGGGTATCCTGAGCGATTTCACCCCTGACCTTGAGCCCGCGGGGATCGACGAGGCATACCTTGATCTTACCGGCTTCGAATCCCTCTATGGCCCTGCTGCAGAGACTGCGCTAAGGATAAAACGGAGGATAAAGGACGAAATAGGACTCACTGCCTCCATTGGCATCTCCAGCTCAAAGGTAGTGGCTAAGGTCGCCTCCGGTGTGGCGAAGCCGGATGGGCTGCTGGAGGTAGCGCCTGGTGAGGAGCGCCTTTTCCTGGCACCTCTTCCCATCGCCAAACTGCCCTGCGTGGGGCCGAAGACGGAGAAGGTACTGCGGGGGATGGGAGTGACAACTATCGGGCAGCTAGCCAGCTTGCCACCCTCTCTTTTGAAAGCAAGCATCGGCCTCCTGGGGGAAGTGATCCATGGCTATGCTAATGGAGTCGATGAGCGCAAGGTTGAGCCTACGGCAGCAGCCAAATCTATAAGCCGGGAAACCACCTTCGCCCAGGATACTCTGGATTATCCGTTTCTTAGAGGCACCCTGTATTATCTTAGCGAGAGGGTTGGCGCTGAACTGCGCCGGGATGGAAAGAGGGCGAGATGTGTCACCGTGAAGCTGAGGTACGCCGATTTCCATACCATTACCCGCCGTCGCACCCTTAGGGAGGCGACGAATGCCGACCAGGCCATCTTCGATGTCGGGCTTGAGCGCCTGGAGAGGTTGCTGGGTTACAGGCGGCAACGGGTGCGCCTTATTGGCATCGTGGTATCAGGGCTGGTCAACGATGGCAGGCAGCTCAGCTTGCTTGATTCCTCGACACAAGGCGGGGAGTGCCTGAACCGGGTTATTGACAGCATCCGCGCAAAATATGGCTTCACCGCCATCCAGAGAGGGCGAACTCTAGTCCTCAACAATTTCTTCCCCAGGGAAAAGGGTGAATACCTTCTACCCACGCCTGCCCTTTCCCGCTAATTGGGCTGCCCCAAGTTTCGTGATCTCGTTCAGATAGATAATAGATAGGTGTCACTAATGTACTGGACGAGTACAAGGGCTTGGCAAAATTGAGATATGATGCTAGAATAGTGTCGCCATACAGGGGATAGGTTTCATCCCCAGAGAGGATTAATTTTCAGAAAGGGGTGTAATTATGGATCTTAGCTTTACCCCAGAACAGGAAGCGTTTCGCCAGGAGGTACGCCAGTGGATAAAGGAGAACCTGCCTCCGGACTGGGAGGGGGATGAATCATACTTTGGCGCTAAGGACCCCGTTGA
>JADFVG010000128.1 GCA_015222405.1 Chloroflexota bacterium | reverse complement strand
TGGTTTAGACAGCTCTACCCCAAGACCCGCCAGGCGTCTGGCCCCAGGGATCACGCTACCATAAACACTCATAGTGCAGCCATCATACAACCTTCTCATAACTCATGTGTCACCTATCTTTCTGAACGAGATCAGCCCATGCCCTGGACAGACTGTATTGCTGGCGTTACTATATGCCTGTGAAAGAGAGCAAGCGGAAGCCTACCACCAGCATCAGGGCAGATGAGAGCATTCTCCGCCAGGCCCGCGTCACTGCTTGCACTTTAAAGAAGACTCTTGTTCCTGACGTTCGGTCGAAAAGTGAGCACATAGTTTGAGAGAAAGGAGGTGAATAGACGACCCTATCTGTGGTCGGGGTGGCCGGATTTGAACCGGCGACCTCATGGTCCCAAACCATGCGCGCTAACCACTGCGCCACACCCCGCTGCCTTTAGCATATAACAGACTGGCAAAACGGTTCAAGCAGAGGGGATTAGACAGGACTCTCTAGCCAGCTACCTTGCACCGCTCAAGCAACCTCTCCCACTCCCGATCCACAACCTCCTGGATTTCATCAACCAGGTGTTTATTCTCTGGCCTCAGCAAGTGGGCGAACCTCCCCTGCGACTGGAACCAATCGGTAATCGGCCTCTTCGGGGAAGGCCTAAAATTAAGCTTCCACTCGCCATCGATGACCTCATACAGGGGCCAAACACAGGTCTCCGCGGCGAGCTTGGATAGGGCGATGGTCTTATCAGTATCATAGCGCCAGCCCCGAGGGCAAGGGCAAAGGGCATTGATAAAGCTTGGGCCATCGATCGCCACCGCCTTCTGCACTTTGGTCATCAGGTCACGCCAAGCATGGGGTGCTACCTGAGCAGCATAGGGGATATCGTGAGCAACCATTATAGCGGTGATATCCTTGCGATTCTCCCTTTTCCCGGGAACCACTCTTCCCACCGGGGTGGTGGTAGTCCAAGCCCCCATCGGGGTGGCCCCGCTGCGCTGGATGCCGGTATTCATGTATGCCTCATTGTTGAGGCAGACATAAAGGAGCCTGTGCCCCCGGTCTATAACCCCGCTTATAAACTGAAGCCCTATATCATAGGTAGCCCCATCGCCACCAAAGGCGACAAATTTGATGCCCCGGTCTTCGATCTTCCCTTGCTTTATCAGGACTCGGTAGGCTGTTTCAGCGGCTGCTAAAGTGGTAGCCACATTCTCAAAGGCATTATGGATCCAGGGGATGCGCCACGAAGTAAATGGGTAAGGGGAGGTTACAATCTCCAGGCATCCGGTAGAGCTAGCCGCCACCACTGGGCTATCTATAGCCTGTAGTATCTGGCGTGCAATAATCGTCTCCCCGCATCCAATGCAGGCCCTGTGGCCTGGTGCCAGTCCATCCTCCTGATTACAAATCTCGGTTAACTTTACGGCCATCGCGCTCCTCCTAATAGTCCCTGAGTGCAAGGTATCTGAAAATGGGTTCAGCAACGCCAGTCTCAGCAATCTTCAACAGGTCACGGTAAACCTGACAAAACTCATCGGGAACAGTATCCCTTCCTCCCAGTCCGTATACGTAAGTCACCACCTTTATTGGCAAGCTCCGCAGATATAGGGCCGAGCAAACCTCAGCGGAGACTGGACTTGTCTCTCCCCCAAAGCAGCTAGAGCGCTCCATCACCGCCACCGCCTTTCGACCCTTAAGGGCATCGGCTACTGCCTGAGCAGGGAAGGGGCGGAAGCAGCGAAGTTTGAGTACCCCAGCTTTAACCCCATCGGCACGCATCTGATCCACAGCAACCTTGGCGGCACCTGTTGCCGACCCGATAATCAAAATAGCCACATCAGCATCATCAAGCATATAAGGCTCGACCAAGCCATAGTAACGGCCTGTAAGCCTGCCAAACTCCTGCCCAACCTCCGGGATGACCTTCAGGGCGTTATTCATCCCTTCCCACTGCTGCCGCTTATGCTCAAAGAAGTAATCCCAGTGGTCATAAGCCCCAAAAGTAGCAGGGTGGTCTATATCTAGCAGCGAGTGTGAAGGTTTATATTGGCCTACGAACTGCTTCACCACCTCATCGGGCAGGATTTCAACCCTCCCCAAGGTGTGGCCAAGGACAAAGCCAGCCAGCCCATGCATTATTGGAAGCACGATATCGGGATGCTCAGCAATGCGAACCGCCTGAATGGCATTGTCATAAACCTCCTGGTGGTTTTCTGCGAATATCTGGACCCAGCCAGCATCCCTGGCCCCCATCATGTCAGTCTGGTCGGTTAGGATGTTGAGAGGCGCTGAGAGGGAGCGGTTGACAACTGCCATTGAAATAGGGCAGCGCAGCCCTGAGGCACACCACAGCACCTCCCACATGAGAGCCAAACCGGCACCACAGGTCGCGGTTAGTGCCCGGGCCCCAGCACAAGAGGCACCGATGCAGGAGCTCATTGCAGCGTGTTCACTCTCTACGGCAATGAACTCGGTATCCACCAGCCCATCGGCAACAAACCCGCTGAAGGTCTGGACAATCTCTGTCTGGGGTGTTATTGGATAGGCGGCAACAACATCAGGGTTTATCTGACGCATAGCCTCAGCAACCACCATGTCGCCCTCAAGGGCCCTGACCTTACCCTTTACATAAGTGGTCTCGCTCATTTTAAAGCCTCCGCTTTCGCCTCACATTCATCTACCATTGTGATCGCCTTCCGTGGGCACTCCTCGGCACAGATACCACAACCCTTGCAATGCTTTAGGTCGATCCCCACCACCTTGCTATTCTCAACCTGTATAGCTCCATCTGGGCAAAAAACCCAGCAAACTAGACAGTTACTGCACTTCTCTTCATCAAGAATGGGCCGAGAGGAGCGCCAGTCTCCTGTTTCATATGCCACGGAACTCCCAGGTTCCATCACCAATCCGCCCCACGTTATCTCCTTCCAACTCTTCATACTCAATCTCCCTCCTTGAAATGAATCGCTCCCGCAAAGAGCATAGTAGCCTCTCCTAAATTTCCTTTATCCAAGTTGTTAAAGTTAGGGGATGCGAGTAGAAAGAAAATCATCCACCGTAAGGTCATCAAAGCAAACACCATCGGTTTCCGAAGGGATTTTACCTGTAGGGCAAAGGCCGAAACATTCTCTGCAACTCGCGCATATTGTGGAGGCTATCTCTGGGAAGAACACCACCTTTCGCTCTATGCCCCTCCCTACGAATCCAATAGCATTGGCTTTCTTAATCTCGTTACAATAGCGCACACATAAGCCACAGAGGATACACATGGTTCTTTCTGCCTCGAACCTGGTTTTTCCCACCCCATATCGGAGTGCAAGGTCCTCTATGACCTTCACCGGCGCAGAAGCGAGCATCAGCTCAAGGAGCATCTTGCGGACCTTAATGACCTTGGGCGACGCTGTCTTCACCACCAGTCCATCTTCCACTGGATAAACGCAAGCAGTTACCAGCCTGGTTCTCTTATTTCTCGATATTTCCACGGTGCACAGGCGGCAGGCACCATAGGGGGCCAGTTTCTCATGGTAGCAAAGCGTCGGGATATAGATCCCGGCATCGCCTGCTGCTTCGAGGATGGTCATTCCCTCTTTTGCCTTGATTTCTCGGCCGTCGATTTCTAGAGTGACTTCTCTCATTTTTGCGCTCCTTTTCTACGCACCACTTCTGTCCCTGGAGGAGGTGCTGCCGGAACCGGCTCGCCGGAGAGCCTTACTATGGCACCGAAGCGTGGCGGGCAGACCTCGAAGCAGGTCCCGCATTTGGTGCACTTATCCTGGTCGATAGCATGAATGAGGTTTTTCCCACCCGTGATCGCCCCCGCTGGGCATTCTCTAAGGCAAATCAGGCAGGCCTGACACCTCTCCGGCTGAATGTAGTAGGCTATCAATGGTTTACAGACTCCAGCAGGACAACGCTTCTGCTCGATATGAGCTTCATACTCATCTCTAAAGTACCTGATAGTGCTAAGTACCGGGTTAGGAGCTGTTCCCCCAAGGGCACACAGGGATGCATCCCTGACCACCTCGGATAGCTCCTCCAGAAGCTCGATGTCTCCTAATTCCCCCTTGCCTTCGCAAATCCTGTTCAATATGTTGAGCATCTGCCTGATCCCTTCACGACAGGGGACACACTTGCCGCAGGATTCCTCAGCAAGGAAGTTGAGGAAATACCTTGCTATATCCACCATGCAGGTATCTTCATCCATTACAATCATGCCGCCGGAGCCCATCATAGAGCCTACTTTTGTAAGCTCATCGAAATCCACGGGGAGGTCAAGGAGGCTTTCTGGAATGCACCCACCCGAGGGGCCACCGGTCTGGACTGCCTTGAATTTCTTTCCCTGGCGAATCCCGCCACCAATATCGTCTATGATCTCCCTGAGCGTCATCCCCATAGGCACTTCCACAAGCCCCGTATTACTGACTTTGCCCACGAGGGAGAAAATCTTCGTCCCTTTGCTCCCTTCGGTTCCAATTGTGGTAAACCACTCCGCGCCCCTATTGATTATCAGGGGCACATTGGCCCACGTCTCCACGTTATTCAGAGTGCTAGGCCTTTCCCATATCCCGCTCACCGCGGTGTGCACATACTTTGGCTTCGGCTCCCCCACCCTTCCTTCCATGGCAGCCATCAAAGCGCTGGACTCACCAGAAACGAAGGCTCCAGCACCGCGATGAACCTTGACATCAAAGTCAAAGCCAGACCCCAAGATATTTGCTCCCAAAAGCCCATGCTCCCGCGCTTGGTCTAGGGCAATGGAGAGATTTTCTACAGCGAGCGGGTATTCTTGCCGCACATAGACAAAGCCCTCGTGAGAACCAATGGCAAAGGCACCAATGATCAGGCCCTCCAGCACACTATGGGGATTGCCCTCGAGAAGGCTCCTATCCATGTAGGCGCCAGGGTCGCCTTCATCAGCGTTGACGATGACATACTTTATTTCACCCGGGGCGTTGCGAGTGGTCTCCCATTTTGTCCCCGCGGGGAAACCACCGCCACCCCTGCCCCTTAGATTAGCCCTCTTTACTGTTTCCAGCACATCTTCAGGGCTCATCTCAAAGAGAGCTTTGGCCAAGGCGGAGTAGCCACCAAGTGCAATGTAATCCTCGATGCTCTTGGGGTCAATGAGCCTATTATTGCCAAAGACAATCCGGCTCTGATGTTTGTAGAAAGGTATCTCCCCTTCATGCACTATCTTTTGGCCGGTCACAGGATCCATGTAGAGCAGGCGCTCGACCACCTTCTTTTCGACTAAAGTCTGGGAGACGATCTCGGGAACATCCTCTGGCTTAACTCGAAGATAGCATATCTCCTCCGGAAAGATAACAACTAAAGGCCCCCTCTCACAAAACCCGTGGCACCCTGTGCGCCGCACATCTACCTTGCCTTGGAGGCCGTTCCTTTCGATCTCGTCAACAAAGGCCTGGGATACCTTTTCGCAACCATAGGCGTGACAGCCTGTGCCTGAGCAAATCGTAACGCAAGATTTGCTCGGGTCTCTCTGGGATAATATCTGTTGCCTTGTTTTTTCTAAGTCAGCAGACGATTTCAATCGAGCCATGATCCTTCCTTCTCGTTACCTAATCTAGAGTAGTGATGGTCTCCTCAAATTCTTTTGCTGAGGGGCTACTGTAGTATTCGCCGTCAACCACCACCACCGGTCCCAGAGCACAGCAGCCGAGGCAGTTTACCGTGCTCAGAGTAAATTTCTGGTCTGGGCTAGTCTCCCCAGGCCTGATATTCAGTGCATCCACCACCCTGTCCAAAAGGCGCGGTGAGCCGCGCACATGGCAGGCGGTACCCATGCATACTGAGATGGAATGGCGGCCTTGAGGGATCAAGCTGAAGGCTTTATAAAAGGTAGCTATTTGGTAGATTTGATTAATAGGGACCCCTAACCTCTGGCTAATCCACATCAATGCCGGTTTGGGAAGCCAGCGGTTTTCACGTTGGATCTCAAGAAGCATCTGTATCAAGGCACTTTTATTAGCCTCATGCTTATCTACCACTTGTTCAATCTTGCTTAGCTCTTGAGTCATCAACCAATTACCTCCTCGGTCCTGTTTTTAATCCCTTCTAGGTTGCCGGCCTAGCGAAATGCTCTCACCTCAAGACTGCTTAATTCAAAGTTTGAAGCATATTGCCCTTTCCACCTTTTTTCTGCTATTTCCCCTTTCTTTCTAGCGCGAATCGGCAGATGAGGGCCTAGCTCCCTGAACACTATCGTACCCCTTTTCAAAGGCGCGAACGTTCGCTGCCACAACCTCCTTTTTCATAGTGGCTCCAAGCCTGGACGTTATCTGCTGAGCCACGCTATCCTTACTCACAATCCCGGTTACTCGGGTTAGAGCGCCAAGCATGGGAGTATTGGG
>JADFVG010000127.1 GCA_015222405.1 Chloroflexota bacterium | reverse complement strand
GGGGTAACCTTACGGTAAAGTTCCAAGACGCCTTGATAAGGGATTGCCCTATCCCCTTTGCAGTGGACAAACAGCTTTGGGAAAACGCCCAGCCTCTCAAAGGCAGCAGATAGCCTGAGCTTGGCCCAAAGTTCCAGGCTCTTCTCCCAGTCGACGTATAATCGATAACCACGGAACCGCATCCAGAGCACAGATATTGTTCCCTCGAGTTTCCCCAGCCCCGGAAGAGGGCCCTGACGAGGATATTCGAGGATGAAGCTTCCTATTTGCGCCGCCTTATGGTAAAGGGAGGGAAGAAATCCCTCCGCGCGGCCACCGGTCTCAGAGGGACTGGAGAGAGAAACCAGAGCACTGAGGCGTTCAACCTCGGCGGCAGCATTGATCGCTGCCATTGCCCCCAAGCTATGCCCTGCAAGGGCGATTCGCCCGGCATCGATCTCGGGGCGCTGGCGCAAAAACTGCACGGCAGCAATGACATCCTGGGCTTCATTCCCATCAAGCTTGCCCTCGCTCCTCCCATGACCGCGGAAGTCGAAGACAAGGGCGGCAACACCGTGGCGGGCGATCTGCTGGGCACTGGGCCTCATGGCGCGACGGTCCGAGCCCAGACCATGGCACAGGACAACTCCAGGAAAGGGCACCTCGCCGTGGGGCAGGATGAGCTCCCCGTGTAGCATCCCGGCTTCGCCAGCGAAATCTACCGCCTGCGAATGCCATTTCATTGGGTCACCACCTTAGCCCAGGATTGCTCTGCCAGGGCAACAAGCTGCTCCAGGCAAACTGAAGGTATATCTCTACCACCAACCGGTGTCTCATTACCACCCCCGAAACCATGAAAGTCGCTGCCGCCGGTGATAATGAGCCCATGCTTATCTGCAATATTGACCAGAAATTTGACAGTTCGCTGTCCATAACCATTATAATACGCCTCCAAACCGACAAGCCCCTCTGCTATAAGCTGCTCTAAAAGCTCCTCCAGATTATCAATGCCAGCCGGGTGCGCCAATACAGGCAAGCCCCCTGCTTTCGCCACCAGCTTCACCGCCCCCACAGGCGATAGCCTTTCCCGTTCCACATAGGCTGGTCCATAGCGACCTATATACCTATTGAAAGCCTCCTGAAGGCGAGAGATGTAGCCCTGCTCCAGCATTGCTTGAGCGATGTGCGGTCTTCCTATGGAGCCACCGGCGGACAATTCCTTGACCCGCTCCCACTCCACCTCAATCCCCAATTGTGCCAGCTTGGCCACTATCTTGCGTGCTCTTCTCCTGCGAGCCTGGCGCAGGCGATGCAATGTCTGCCTCAACTCCTGGCTGCGATAATCTATGAAATAGCCCAAAATGTGCACTTCACCATTGGGGATATCGGTGTTGATCTCCACCCCGGGGATCACCTTAAGCGGGGGGAAGGATTCTGCTGCCTTCACCGCGGCGATAACACCAGCCACAGAATCGTGGTCGGTGATAGCGATCACCTCCAACCCCCTTTCTGCCGCCAACTGAACCACCTTCTCAGGACTAAACCTGCCATCAGAAGCGGTGGTATGGAGGTGAAAGTCTGCCTTCATCTATCTTCATCTTTCTTCTACTTCCTTATCGATGCGGATTATGCTCTTTGCCCTGCCTGTGCTTTCCTCCACCTCCACCAACACTGAATTGAGGATAACACTCCCCTTGCCTACCGATAGCCGATGGGGAATCTGAGTAAGAAATCTCCTGATCACAGCATCTGCATCATCCCCGATAACTGAATCCAGAGGACCGGTCATGCCCACATCCGTGATATAGGCGGTGCCTTTAGGCAGTAGCCGAGCATCCACGGTGCCAACATGAGTGTGAGTTCCCAGCACAGCGCTCACCCGACCGTCCAAATACTGCCCCAAAGCAACCTTCTCCGAGGTCGCCTCAGCGTGAAAATCGATGATAACTACCGGGGGCCTATCAGCGAGCTCCGCTAGAAGTTGATCCATAGCCCGGAAGGGGCAATCGTAGTTTGCCATAAAGGTGCGCCCAACGAGGTTAACAACCAAGACTCCCTCCTTAATCCAGTAGCCACGACCAGGAACGCCGGGAGGGTAATTTAAGGGACGCAGGATAGCAAGCTCGCCATCAAGAGCGGGCACAATCTCCTTCTGGTCCCAGATATGGTTTCCCGAGCTGATGACATCGACACCGCACCCCAGAAGCTCTTCTGCTGTTGCCTTGGTTAAGCCCAGCCCACCGGCAGCATTTTCACCATTGGCAATGACCAGGGCAACTCCATATTCCCGGCGCAGGCTTGGCACCAAAGCCCCAACCGCCCTCCTGCCTGGTCTCCCTATTACATCGCCAACCATAAGGATTCGCAATGGCTCTCCTACTTTGCGGTATCTACCGCCCGGGTCTCCCTGATAACCGTTACCTTTATCTGACCGGGATATTCCAGGGTTTCCTCGATTTTCTTCACGATGTCCCGGACAAGTCTTAGTGCCTCAAGGTCATCTATCTCAGCAGGCTTAACCATGATACGGATCTCACGACCGGCCTGGATGGCGTAAGATTTCTCCACACCGGGGAAACTATTAGCCAGGCTCTCCAGGGCCTCGAGCCGCTTCAGGTATTGCTCCAGAGATTCCCTTCTCGCCCCTGGCCTGCTGCCACTGATGGCATCAGCAGCGGAGATGATAAAACCCATCACACTCATCGAGCCAGTCTCCCCATGGTGCTCAGCGACGGCACCGACCACCTCTTCAGACCTATCCCACTGCCTCACCAGGTCAGCACCAATCTGGGCATGGGGTCCCTCCACCTGGTGATCCACCGCCTTGCCGATATCGTGAAGCAAACCCGCTTTCTTGGCCACATCAACCTTGGCTCCCAACTCGGAGGCCATCATGCCCGCGAGATGGGCTACCTCGATGCTGTGGAGGAGCACATTTTGTCCATAGCTGAAGCGATACTTGAGCCGACCCAGAAGCTTTATCAGTTCAGGGTGCAGCCCGGGCACCCCCGCCTGATATACAGCCTGTTCCCCTTCAGACTGAATCTTCTCCTCCACCTCGCTCCTCGCCTTTTCCACCATTTCCTCAATTCGGGCAGGGTGAATTCGACCATCGATGATGAGCTTTTCCAGGGCGATATGGGCGATCTCACGCCGCACTGGGTCAAAGCTGGAGATGGTCACCGCCTCCGGGGTATCATCGATGATGAGGTCAACACCAGTGGCATTCTCCAGGGCCCTTATGTTGCGCCCCTCCCGTCCAATGAGACGCCCCTTCATCCCATCGCTGGGCAAGGGAACCACCGACACCGTGCTCTCCGATACCACATCGGTAGCGCAACGCTGAATGGCTTGAACGATGATCTCCCGCGCCCTCTCATCGGCTTCCTGTTTTAATTCAGCCTCGATCTCACGAAGGCGACGAGAGGCATCTTCACGTGCCTCATCCTCCATAGCCTTGATCAGGAGCTCCTTGGCCTCGGCGCTGGACATTCCGGAGATCAGCTCCAGCTGCTGAATCTGCTTCTGCCTGAGTTCTTCCAACTGGGCACGCAGCTCATCGGCCTCTTTTTCCTTGACAGCTAGGCCGCGATCCCGGCGCTCCAAGGCTTCTAACTTTCGATCGAGATTCTCCTCCCTCTGGGCGATGCGTCTTGCCTGCCGATTAAGGTCGGCATGACGCTCTCGAATCTCAGCCTCCGCTTGAGACTTGATCTTTATTGCTTCCTCTTTGGCCTCCAGGAGGGCTTCTTTGTGCTTAGTCCGGGCTTCGAGAAACAGATCAGCAGCGTGTTTCTCTGCATCCCGAATCCTCTGGCTTCTTAGTACTATCACTAGCAGTGCCGCACTCAAGCCCCCTAAGGCAACCCCAGCCACTGCCGCAATTATCAAAGTTGGATCCATTCTTCATCATCCCCTTTCCTCTGGAGCTTTCAAGCTCAAAGGAGAGTGTCATAGGTTATCTTCCCATTAAACCCTCTCTTTACCTACGTGTCAAGGCAAATGAAGCCGTCTACGGCATTCTACTTCCTTGACTCCTGCCATAGCCGCTCTACAGCGCGGTTTGCCACTTCGTAGCTGAAACCCCTTCTCCTGAGGAAGGCGCCCAGCTTCAGCCTGAAGTTGTTGTAGTCTTCTTTAGCCCAAGAACGCGCCCGTCTCCCGGCTGCCCGGTAAGCACCCTCCTCATCATCAATCTCCCCCACAACATCAGCGATAACATCAGAGTCAATCCCTTTTCGCCTCAGCTCCAGCTTAAGCATTCGCTTACTGCGAGGGCTAAAGGACTCCCGATTCTCCATCCAGAATTGGGCAAAGGCGACATCATCCACCATGTGCCCTGATTTCAGGTGAAGGATAACCCTATCGATAGTTTGCCCTTCAAATCTTCGCCCCAGTCTTGTCCTTATCTCTGCTTCACTACGGGGCCGATAGCTCAAAAACCGAAGTACGGCATTAAGGCACTTGCGAAATAGGTCAGCGCTTGCCAGTTCCTCTATTTGGGCATCGGACAGCACCTGCCCCAAATGGAGACCCTGCTCCTCGACCACCTCAATTCCCAGGCTGAAGGCAAAAGTTCCGTCAAGCAAGACATTAACCCGATTTCTCCCCCTCTTCTGGGCTTCGATAGCGGTTATGGTCCTCATAATGCCCTCAAAATAACACAAAAAGGCTGGACTAAAAGCTCCCAGCCTTCTTTTGGAACCAGGGCAAGGTTTATATTTCTGCTAGATCGGCATCAGAGACAGGGGTACTGGGCTCAGGAGAAGCCATCGCCAAGAGTTGCCTCTCCAACTCCTGAGCGACATCCTTGTGCTGCCTCAGGTAGTCCTTGGAGTTCTCTCTCCCCTGACCGAGGCGAGTTTCACCAAAGGAATAAAAGGCGCTCACCTTCTTCACCAATCCAGTCTCCACTCCCAGATCGAGGAAGCAGCCCTCCTTACTTATCCCACTATCAAACATTATGTCAAATTCAGCGTTCTTAAACGGAGGAGCCACCTTGTTCTTGACCACCTTGGCCCTGACACGGTTACCGATGGCTTCGGAACCGGCCTTGATGGTTTCCACTCTCCTCAGATCGATCCTCACTGAGCTATAAAACTTGAGCGCCCTTCCCCCAGGGGTCACCTCAGGATTGCCAAAGAAAACCCCCACCTTTTCCCGCAATTGGTTGATGAATATCACAGCGGTGCGTGATTTATGGATGGCAGCTGCTAGCTTTCGCAGTGCTTGGGACATCAGCCGAGCCTGTAACCCAACGTGAGCATCCCCCATCTCACCCTCAAGCTCAGCCCTGGGAACGAGAGCAGCCACGCTATCGATGACCACCACATCAACCGCGCCGCTGCGCACCAATGCCTCACCGATCTCCAGAGCCTGCTCCCCGGTATCCGGCTGGGATAACCATAGCTCATCGACTTTGACACCACAATTGGCGGCATATGCGGAATCCAAAGCATGTTCCACATCTATATAGGCAGCCTCGCCACCGCGCTTTTGGGCCTCAGCAATGATATGAAGCGCCAGTGTCGATTTACCCGACATCTCCGGGCCAAAGATCTCGGTGACCCGACCCCGGGGTATACCGCCAATACCGAGGGCGAAATCCAAAGAGATGGCCCCGGTGGGGATGGCATCCACCTTCACTCTGACCGATGCTTCCCCTAATCTCATAATAGAGCCCTTGCCAAACTGCTTCTCGATCTGGCCGATGGCAAGCTCAAGGGCCTTCTCCTTCTCCGTAGTCATCTCACCCTCTGGGTATCAAAGAAATCAACAATGTTAGGGCATCATAGCACACTATTGTGGTTAAGACAAGGGGGTTAAAATGGGGGAATTGCCGGCGTTGACCTCTTGTGGGCGCTCCCTTCCACCATAGCATCCACCCTTTTCTTGGTCTCCTCCCCGGCCTCTCCAGTGGTGAGATAGTGATCCAGCTCCTGGTAGGTTATCCCCATCTCCCCCTCATCGGTTTGACCTGCCCACAGCCCTGCCGAGGGGGGCTTATCAATAATCTCCTCAGGGATGCCGAGATAAATCGCCAGCTGCCTAACCTGACTCTTCACCAGATTCCCCAGGGGCATGATGTCGACACCGCCATCCCCGTATTTGGTGAAGTAGCCAACGGAGATCTCGCTCCTATTGCCGGTGCCGACCACAAGATAGCGAAGCCTGTTTGCCAAGTAGTATAAGGTGAGCATCCTCAGTCTAACCTTGAGATTGGCTTCAGCCATTCTTCGGTTTGCAGAGTCACCCTCAGCAACGGGCAACACTTTCAATAGCGAATCGAAAACCCCCTCCAGGGCGATGGTTTTCGCTGGAATTTGGAATTTTCGGGCCACCGCCTGAGCGTGCGCGATGTCAGTGTCACTGCTATAGCAGGGCATGACCACCGCCAGGGTATCTTCAGGGAAAGCACGCTTACACAGCACCCCCACCACCGAGGAGTCCAGGCCGCCGCTTAAGCCAAAGACCACCCCCTTACACTTCGCCCCTGTAACCTTCTCCGCTATCCAAGCTGTAATCCGGTTAGCCAGCTCTTCCATAAGCTCATAAAATGGGCAGGTACCGCTTCAATTCATAGTCGGTAACCTGGCTGCGGTAATTATCCCACTCTATTTCCTTATTTTTGATGAAGCTCTCGAAGAGGTGAGCGCCGAGGCATCTCCTCACCAACTCGCTCTCCTTGGTCAACTGAATTGCCTCCCACAGGCTTCCGGGCAGGGTTCCGATACCCCTTTTCTTCCTCTCCTCCTCGCTCATCTCAAATGCATTCTCCTCCACCGAGCCGGGAAGCTCGTATTCCTTTTCCACCCCCTCCAGCCCTGCTGCCAGCAGCACGCTAAAGGCGAGATAAGGATTACAGGCGGGATCAGGGGAGCGTAACTCCACCCTGGTATCCTTTTCCTTTCCCGGCTGATACTCAGGGACCCTGATCAAGTCGGAGCGATTCCTCCTCGCCCAGGTGATATAAACCGGGGCTTCGTAGCCAGGGATCAACCTCTTATAGGAATTGACCCACTGACAGGTCACGGCGGTAAACTCGGGAGCATGCCGGAGCAAGCCAGCAATGTAATGCTTGGCGATTTTAGAAAGATAATACCTGTCATCTTTATCAAAGAAGACGTTGCCGCCGGCGTTAAACAACGACTGGTGGATGTGCATGCCGCTGCCATTGACACCCAAGATAGGTTTGGGCATAAAGGTGGCATAAATGCCGCGTTTCATCGCCACCTCCTTGACTGCCAAACGATAGGTCATCACATTATCGGCCATGGTCAGGGCATCAGTATACTTTAAGTCGATCTCATGCTGGCTGGTGGCAGTCTCATGATGGCTTAACTCCACCGCGATGCCAAGCTCCTCCAAGGTGAGCACTGTCTCCTTCCTCAGTTCACTAGCAATATCCAGCGGAGTTAAATCGAAGTAGCCCCCGTCATCCAGAGTCTTTGTGCTGTGGGCATCCTGGAAGTAGAAATATTCAAGCTCGGGACCGACATAGAAGGTATAGCCCAGGTCAGCAGCACGCTTAAGATTCTTCCTCAACACGTACCTGGGGTCACCTTCGAATGGCCGACCGCCGGGCAATAGAATATCGCAGAACATCCTCGCTGCCCTCCGCCCCCCAGCCAGCCAAGGCAGTATCTGGAAGGTATTGGGATCGGGCAAAGCTACCATATCGCTTTCATCGATCCTGGCAAAGCCTTGGATCGAGGAGCCATCAAAGCCCATCCCTTCCTCCAGCGCTTTCTCCAACTCCGCCACAGTTATAGCGAAACTCTTGAGAAAACCCAAGATATCGGTAAACCAGAGTTTGATAAATTTTACGTCGTGCTCCTTGACCAGCCTAAGGATATCCTGCTTATCCTGCACTCAGCACCCCCAGCCATTTATTCACGTAGTATAGCAGAAATTGAGGCATTTTTAAACTTCTTTTCGTCCTCAATGGCTACCTTGGTAGAGTAACATCGACTGCCAAAGCCAAGGGTGATAGAATGTTATTGACATCTAAGGGCGAAAAAATGTACGAGGTTATTGTTATCGGAGCCGGGCATGCCGGGTGCGAGGCCGCTCTGGCAGCAGCCAGAATGGGCTCAAAAACATTGCTTCTCACCATGAATCTGGATAACGTGGCCCTTATGCCTTGCAATCCCTCCATCGGGGGGCCGGCCAAGGGCCATCTGGTGCGGGAGATCGATGCCCTCGGCGGCGAAATGGCTCGAAACATCGACCGAACCTTGATCCAGATCCGAATGTTGAACACAGGGAAGGGACCTGCGGTTCAGGCGCTCAGGGCTCAAGCGGACAAAAAGCTCTACAGCCTATCTATGAAGCATACCCTGGAGCAGCAGCAGAACCTGGATGTAAAGCAGGCACTGGTTGAGGAGATCGGGGTCGAGGATGGCCTTCTATGGGCTAAGACCAACATCGGCTGGGTATATGAAGGGAAAAACATCGTCCTCACTGCCGGCACTTCCCTCACCGCTCGGATCATCATCGGCGATAAGAGCTATTCCGCAGGGCGGGCGGGAGAATTTGCCGCAGAAAAGCTGTCGGAGAGCCTGCGCCGCCTCGGTTTTACCCTGGGACGATTGAAAACGGGGACGCCACCGCGCATCGATGCTCGAACCATCGATTTTGAAAAGACGACCATCCAACCAGGCAGCGAGGTCCCGCTCTACTTCAGCTTCTGGACGGAGCGGGGGCGGGACTCCAAATTCGCCGACCCGAATCCCATCTACCCCCTGACCCCTTCCCCGTGGCGACCTCAGCTCCCCTGCTATCTGGTTTACACCAATGAAAAGACCCATGACATAATTCGCTCTAACCTGGATCGGGCCCCTCTGTTCACCGGCCTCATTCACGGGGTCGGCCCCAGGTATTGCCCCTCTATAGAGGACAAGATCGTTCGCTTTGCTCACAAGGACTCCCACCCCCTTTTCCTTGAGCCCGAGGGCTGGGAGACCAATGAGGTCTACGTCCAGGGGGCCAATACCAGCCTCCCCGAGGACGTACAGCTTCAGATGCTGCGCTCCATTCCCGCCCTGGAGAAGGTGGAGATGATCCGGGTGGGCTATGCCATTGAATACGACTACATGCCCCCGAGCCAGATATCGGCCACACTAGCGACAAAGCTCATCCCCGGGCTCTTTTTTGCCGGGCAGATCAACGGCACCACAGGATATGAGGAGGCAGCAGGACAGGGAATCATCGCCGGCATAAATGCAGCCCTCAGGGCTAAAGGGAAGCCTCCCCTTCTGGTGCGGCGGGATCAGGGCTACATCGGGGTGATGATCGACGACCTGGTAACCAGAGAGCTAACTGAACCCTATCGGCTGCTCACCTCGCGAGCGGAATATCGCCTCCTGCTGCGCCAGGATAACGCCGACCTCAGGCTCACCCACATTGGCTACCAGATGGGACTTATCGACAGGGCGCGCTATGAAGCGGTGGAGAAAAAGCGCAATGCCATCGCCCAGGAGCTGGAGCGGCTGTCAAAGAGCTATATCACCTCCGCTGAAACGGGGCGTAGCGTTAGCGCTCTGGAGTTCCTGCGCCGCCCCGAGGTGAGCTATCAAACCCTGGTTTCACAGGGGCTTGGTTCGCCTGGCCTGAATTCAGAAGCTGCGGAGCAGGTTGAGATCGAGGCAAAATACGAGGGCTATATCCAGAGGCAAAGGGCAGAGGTGGCACGGATGGCGAGACTTGAGCAGCGGCAGATCCCCGAAGAGTTCGATTACGATGCTATTACCGGTCTGCGCTATGAGGCGCGCCATAAGCTGAAGCTTTTCCGGCCGGCAACCCTGAGCCAGGCATCCCGCATCGATGGTGTTACCCCTGCCGACATGGCGATACTGATGGTCCATCTGGAGAGGGCAAGGCATGAGACAGGCAGACCTAGTCCTGTATAACGCCAACGTCCTGACCCTGGACGAGCAAAGGCCAAGGGCACAGCTTGTTGCCATCAAGGGGGGAAAGATAGTATGGGTTGGCGATAACGATGAGCTAAAAGACCTCGAAGGGCGAAAAACGCGGAAAATCGACTGCCAGGGGAAGACCCTGGTGCCCGGTTTCAACGATGCTCACTGCCACATCCTGGCTTTTGCCTCAAGCCTATTAAGCGTCGATTGCAGCCCCTCATCAGTGAGTTCCATCACCGATATTCAAGCTCGGATTCGAGAGCGAACCCAAAAGCTTGCCCCCGGCTCCTGGATAAAGGCGACGGGATATAATGAGTTCTATCTCGCTGAGAAGCGCCATCCCACCCGCTGGGACCTGGATCAGGCAGCACCCCATCACCCGATAAAGCTGACGCACCGCTCAGGCCATGCCTCTGTGCTCAATAGCCTGGCGCTTTCTCTGGCCGGCATTTCCGCAGAATCGCCTGAGCCACCAGGGGGGCTTATCGATAGAGACCTCGAAAGCGGAGAGCCCAATGGGATTTTGTTCGAAATGGAGTCTTACATCGATAAGGTGATACCTCCCTTATCTGAGGCAGAGTTGGAAAAAGGGATCAGGCTTGCCAATGAAAACTACCTCTCCCTGGGCATCACCTCCCTTCAGGATGCCACGGTGCATAACGGGCTCAAGGAGTGGCAAACCTTCCACAAGCTCAAGGAAAGTGGAAATTTGGTGCCCAGGATATCGCTGATGATGGGGGCCGATGCCATCGCTGCCAGCGGCCTACCCCCTCGTTATGGCAATGATAGGATGCGCCTCGGTGCGGCTAAAATAGTTCTCGATGAGACCACAGGCAGGCTTCATCCCAGCCCAGAAGAGCTGGAGGAACAGGTGCTTCAGGCACATCAGGCCGGATTTCAGGTTGCTATCCATGCCATCGAAGAGAGCGCTGTGGGGGCTGCAGCCCGGGCTGTGGCGCATGTTTTGGCTCGAACCCCAAGGAGAGGCCATCGCCACCGAATAGAGCATTGCTCGGTCTGCCCACCACCCCTTCTTGAGCAGCTAAGAGATGCCCAGGTCATAGTGGTCACCCAGCCGGCATTTATCTACTACAGCGGCGAAAGGTATCTGGCAACGGTTACCCAAGAGCAGCTTCCGTGGCTTTACCGCATCGGCTCTTTTCTAAGAATGGGCTTAATGCCAGCCGCCGGCTCCGATAGCCCGGTGGTGCCCAACAATCCGCTCATTGGCATCTACGCCGCAGTCACCAGAAAAGCAGAGAGCGGCGATGAGCTTGTTATTGAGGAACGGGTCTCGCCCTTTGAGGCGTTGAAGATGTACACCCAGGCCGCCGCCTATGCCTGCTTCGATGAGGAAGCCAAAGGGTCCATTGCCGTGGGCAAGTTAGCTGACCTAGCCCTCTTGAGCGCTGACCCCACTGAGGTGCCGCACGAGGAGATAAAGGAGATCAGAGTGGAAATGACCATTGTCGATGGCAGGATCGTGTGGCAGCATTGACTCTTTTCGCCCTATAGGCTAGAATGTAAGTGTAATGCCTATCTACGAATATTCCTGCCCCAACTGTAACCAGAAATTCGAATTGCGGCGTTCTTTCAGTCAAGCTGACGAAGCGGCTCTCTGCCCCAGCTGTCACGTCACGGCCAAGAAGCTGCTTTCTTCCTTTACCGCCTTTTCCAAGAGCGCTGAGGGCGAATTCAGCTCGATAGGCAGCGACATTTGCAGCACTTGCTCCGCCACCAGTTGCTCCACCTGCAACCTAGCCTAGGTGGAGACGGCTTTCCCCTTTTTCCTCTTGATCAGCACGAAGCCAAACCCAATGCCTCCGATCACCACCGCTTCGACAATGATTACTCCGGCAACGAAAAGCGTGGCGTCATTGAAAAAGCCTTCGGGGAACATCCTGAGCAGGTAATCCGTGGAGCTCAGCCTCCACGTTTCGCCAGTGAAAAAAAGGTAGTGAAACTGGTCGAAAAGCCAGTCGAAATTGACCATTGCGGTTATGCCGAGAATGATAAGCAAGGCGATGGTCAGGGCACCGCCAAGAAATGCCAGCTTTGCCAGCGGCAGCGTAAAACGCCTCCTCTGCCAGATGAAGCCCCCAATTATAAATGCAGCCAGAAAGCCAAAGCTGCCCCATAGTAGGTGATAGCAGAGCTTGACTACATCCTTGACCTCCTTCAGATGGAACACTTCCCTGTCGGTGAAGAGCTCAAGCTCCTCGCCTTCCTCAGTCACGACTGTGACCTGAAGAAATTCCTCTCCTGAGTTGAAATAACCTCTCAACTCCCCAGCCGCCCTTCGCAGTTCTGCATCCCCGATGCCCGTCTCCTCGCTGACATCGTATTTATCGAATCCATACTGGTAAAGCCGCGCTGTATTTACCGCCCCACGCAGGTTGCCAGTAATGAGAAAAAGGGGCAGGCATAGGACGAAGAGCCCTGCAGCACAGAGGACAAGGATTCTCAGAGACTTCCTCATTCTGGTCATATCGGCATCAAATAGCAGCTAAGCACAGCTTAGCTTGTCAATCCGAAAGCTTTGCCTGTATAATCATAGAATAGCGATTTAAGGCGAGGGACACAAGTTGGATATCGAAGCAAACCTAAACAGCTTTGCTGCCCTGGTAGAGATCATCGCCAAGCTGCGCAGCCCTCAGGGTTGCCCCTGGGATAGAGAGCAAACCCATATTTCTATCAAGGGCGACTTGATAGAAGAGGCATATGAGGTATTGGAAGCTATTGATGAACAGGACATGGGGAAGCTGTGCGAGGAGCTGGGCGACCTGCTGATGCAGATCGTGCTTCAGGCGCAGATAGCCAGCGAGGACAAGGATTTCGAGCTAAGCGATGTGGTGCGCCAGATTAATGAAAAACTCATCCGCCGTCATCCCCACGTCTTCGGCGATGCCAAGGCAGAGAATGCACAGCAGGTGATCGTCAACTGGGAGGCATTAAAGCGACAGGAGGGCAAGGGAGGCGAATCCATCCTTGAAGGTGTGCCCAAAGAGACGCCCTCCCTGGCCTATTCTCAGGCAATTCAGCGTCGCGCTGCCCGGGTGGGCTTTGATTGGAAGGATGTGGACGGCGTTATCGAGAAGCTAGCTGAGGAGGTGGCAGAGCTTAAAGCGGCAACCGAGCACCAGCAGCGGGTGCGGGAGTTTGGCGACCTGCTTTTCACCCTGGCTAACATCGCTCGCAAGCTTGATATCGACCTTGAGGGGTCGCTGCGGCGGGCAAACGAGCGGTTCTACCGTCGCTTCTCATATATGGAGCAGGTCTGCCGGGAGCGGGGCATCGCCCTGGAGAGCCTGCCGCTTGAGGAGCAGGACGCCCTATGGGAGGAGGCGAAACGGAGTATAGAGCAATAGACGAGGTAAGAAGGTGTCGATACCTTTTGGCAAATCAACCAAGATTGCCTTTAGAACGAAAAGTCGGGGCGAGAGGATTTGAACCTCCGACCTCAGCGTCCCGAACGCTGCGCGCTACCAGACTGCGCTACGCCCCGCAGCAGCCATTATACCCCTGGATAGCAAGGTTAGCAAGAAGCTGTACTCGTCCAGTACATTAGTGACACATCACCTCCTCTCGTTGAGATTCTTGCCAGCATTCCAGGAACTTAAGCGGGGTCAG
>JADFVG010000126.1 GCA_015222405.1 Chloroflexota bacterium | reverse complement strand
CATCGCCGCCGGCACCTCTGAGATCATGCGCCTCATCATCGCCACAAGGGGACTGGGGCTGCCGAGATAAACCTTTTTATCTCTTAGTATATTGCTTTGCTTTACGAGCACGGACAAGACCGTATTTCTTGCGCTCTTTCACTCGCGGGTCACGGGTCAAAAGGCCATAGCCACGCAGCACGGGCTTCAGACTCTCATCCGCCACCACCAAGGCGCGAGCAATCCCATGACGAATTGCGCCTGCTTGACCTGAATTGCCACCTCCACTCACCTTAATGGTAGCGTTAAACCTGTCCAAGTTACTGGTGACTATCAACGGCTCCAGGATCGCCCTTCTCAACCCCTCCAAGGCAAAGAACTCCTCAAATGGCCTGCCATTGACCACGATGGGGCCCTGCCCCGGGCAGAGCCTCACCCGAGCCACTGCACTCTTCCTTCTCCCCGTGCTATAATAATAGCCCCTCTCGTTCAACCGCTGCCCCCTTCCTCAGTTTTCGCTATCGATTTGCTTCCCACCTGGGCCTGATGGGGGTGGGTATCGCCGGCGTAGACTCTGAGTTTTCCCAGCATATCCCGCCCCAGCCGATTACGAGGCAGCATCCCCTTCACCGCGTGCTCTATCACCCGAGTGGGATAAGTCTCCATCATCCGGGCAAAGGAGGTACTTTTCAGCCCGCCGGGATATCCAGAATGACGATAATAGATTTTCTGTTCCACCTTCTTCCCCGTGACCCTAACCTTTGCCGCATTGATTACGACGACAAAGTCGCCGCTATTCAGGTGGCGAGTATAGGTGGGCTTATGTTTGCCCATAAGCAGCATGGCTACCTCAGAGGCGAGCCGGCCCAGGATTTGCCCCGAGGCATCAATAACATGCCAAGCAGGCTTAAGTTCTGAGGATCTGGCACTATAGGTTTTCATCCCAGACTCCATCGGGGTAATTGACCTTAATAAGACAAAGCCCATGAGCAGGCAGAGCTGGGCCTGCTGAAGCCAGCGTTTTAGAGCGGGCAATTTGGCGGAAAGTTTCGACATCACACTTGTCCAGCCCCACCTTCACCAGAGCCCCTATGGTGTTGCGCACCTGATGAGGCAAGAAGGAATTGGCTACCATATAAAAGGTGATCAGTTCACCATCTCTAGTTATCTCAGCCCGGTATACAGTGCGCACAGTGCTTTTTCGACCGTTAACCGGGCTAGCAAAAGGAGCGAAATCGTGGGTTCCGATGAGGGCTTTGCAGGCTTCGTTCATGGCTGCCACATCCAGCGGCTGGGGCACAAAATGGGCGCTCCTTCGCAGCAGGGGGGAAGCAGTAGCGCTGTTCAGCAGGCGATACCAATACTCCCGACTAATGGCATCCCTTCTGACATTGAAGCCACCACTCACTGGAAAAGCCTTCCTCACCGCGATATCCGATGGCAAATAATGATTCAGCGCCCGGACAAAGGTCTCCACGGGCAAATTGGAATTGGTGCCAAATCCCGCCACCTGCCCTTCGGCATGAACCCCGGCATCGGTGCGGCTGGCAAAAGCAATGCGGATCATCTCCCCGGTGAGCCTGCTCAGAGCGTGCTCAATCTCACCCTGAATAGTGGGCATATTAGCCTGGATCTGGGATCCATGGTATCTGGTGCCCTCATATTCCACAACCAGCGCAATCTTCCCCATTCTATTCCACCAATTCTAATCGGGCCATAGGTGCTCCATCGCCGATGCGGGGCTGGAGCTTGATTATCCGAGTATAGCCCCCAGAGCGACTGGCATACCTGGAGCCAAGTTCGTTGAAAAGCTTAGCCACCACCTTTTTGTCACTGACAAAGGACAAAGCTTGACGTCGGGAAGGCAGGCTGCCATTTTTGCCCAAGGTGATGATCTTTTCCGCTATGCCCCGGACCTCTTTCGCCTTGGCCTCTGTAGTCACAATCTTCTCATATCTTAACAGGTCGGTTACCAGATTGCGGTACATAGCAACGCGGTGACCTGTGGGCCGGCTCAATTTTCGACCTGCAACTCGGTGCCTCATTCCTCAGAGATCTCCTCCACTTCTCCAACGTCTGGCTCTGGTGTCAAGCCCAAAGCCCGGAGTTGCTCTTGCACCTCCTCCATAGCCTTCAGCCCGAAGTTTCTGATAGTCAAAAGCTCCCGTTCACCCTTTTCTACTAGCTCACCCACATTAGTAATCCCCGCCCTCTTCAAGCAGTTTAAGGTACGCACGGAAAGGGCAAGCTGCTCGATAGGAAGATTGTATTGCTCCAGCGGGATGGGGAGGGGAGGCTTTTGCTCCCCCACCCGCTGCGGAAACCTAGCGAGCTCATAGAAAAGCTGAAATTGTTCTATCAATATCTTCGCCGCTTCGCTCACCGCCTCCATGGGCGTTATAGTGCCATCAGTCCATACCTCAAGGATCAGTCGCTCATAACTAGCCTCTTGCCCCACGTGGGTGGGCTCCACAGCATAATTCACCCTGCGGACGGGGGTGAAGATGGCATCCACAGGGATGACCCCTATGGGAAGCTTATCCCCCTTGCGCTGCTCTATTCTTTCATATCCCTTGCCCTGCTCCACATTGAACTCCACCACCAGTTTTGCCTCCGGCGAATCCAGAGTGGCCAAGGGAAGCTCAGGGTTTACCACATCGAAATCAACGGATGGCTGGATGTCGCCAGCCACCACCAAGCCCTCACCGCTGACGTCCAGGGTTAACTTCCCCACCTTTGAAGTCAGGGGACGCAGCCTTAATGCCTTAACATTGATGAGAAACTCTATAGTGTCCTCCTTCATGTGGGGAATGGTAGAGAACTCATGCTGTACCCCATCAATCCTGACCCACGTCACCGCAAGACCGGGAAGCGAACTTAGAAGCACTCGCCTCATGGCATTAGCCAAGGTGAATCCAAAACCTCTCTCCAGGGGCTCAGCGACGAAGCGCCCATATTTTTCCGTGCTTTCCTGACACTCTATTTGAGGGTTCACAGCCTCTAACAAGGAAATACCTCCCAAAGCTATCTAGAATAATACTCTACGATGGCTTTTTCATTCAAACTAAGATCGATGTCACTGCGGCTAGGTGAAGCCAGCACCCGGCCGGATAGGGTATCAGGGTCCAGGCTCAGCCACTGGGGCACTATCTTATCCCCAATCTGCTCTGCAACCCTCTTATAGTATTCAGTATTAGGGTCCCTCTCGCGCAAGACAATAACATCCCCCACCTTAACTGCACAAGAGGGGATATCTGTCTTGCGCCCATTCAGGGTGATGTGACCATGGCGCACCAGTTGGCGTGCCTGCCTGCGGGAGTCAGCGAAACCGAAGCGATAAACCACATTATCAAGCCTCATCTCCAGGATCTGGAGCAGGTTTTCACCGGTAATTCCAACCCGTCTCTCCGCCTCGGTGAAGTGCCGGTAGAACTGTCTCTCCAGCACACCATAAGTGTGTTTTGCCTTCTGCTTCTCCCGTAGCTGCAGGCCACGGTCGGATATTTTGCGCCGCCGTGGGCGATGCTGACCCGGGGGTAGACTGCGCCGCTCTAAAGCACATTTACGAGTGGTGCACCGTTCCCCCTTAAGCATCAGCTTCTCTCCTTGACGCCGACATAGGCGGCAGACCGGACCTGTATACCGAGCCATTTATCCTCCTCCCATCTTACACCCGCCTCCTCTTCGGCGGGCGGCAACCATTGTGGGGGATAGGCGTTACATCCTTGATCCCAGTAATGATAAGTCCTGCGGCTTGCAGAGAGCGGATGGCTGCCTCGCGCCCACTGCCCGGCCCCCTAACATAGACCTCAACCTGGCGCAGCCCGTGCTCCATCCCCCGCCTTGCTGTTTGTTCCGCAGCCATCTGCGCTGCATAAGGGGTTCCCTTGCGCGACCCCTTAAATCCCACCGTTCCCGAACTCCCCCAGGCGATGGTATTACCTGCGGGATCGGTAAGGGTAATGATAGTATTGTTAAAGGTAGATTGAATGTAGGCCTTCCCTTTGGGAATGGACTTCCTTTCCCTCTTCTTAATCCTTGCCGGTCTCTTTTTACTTGCCATGCCTCTCCTTTACTTCCTAGCCACAGTGCGGCGACGTCCTGCCACTGTCCTGCGGGCACCTCTCTTGGTGCGGGCATTGGTTCGGGTGCGCTGACCGCGAAGGGGCAATCCGCGGCGATGCCTGATGCCGCGGTAGCTGCCAACCTCGATCAGCCTCTTGATGTTTAGCTGAACCTCCCGCTTGAGCTCACCTTCAACCTTATACTCCTTATCGATAATCTCACGAATGCGGCTGGTCTCCGCCTCGCTCAGGTCGCTGACCTTGATATCATAGTTAATACCGCTTTGATCCAGGATTCTGCGGCCCAAAGTGGGTCCAATGCCATAAATGTAGCGTAATCCAATTTCGATTCGCTTGTTCCTGGGCAGGTCTACCCCTGCTATCCTCGCCATTTTTCCCTTCCCCTTTTCGTACTTTATGCCTTGGCTAATGGGAACTTCATATGCTACCTATTCTGTTAGACCGTCTATCCTCCTAGTCACCATGCCCAAAGCAATACGATAACCACAGCCCCTTTTTCGTTCTATACGCTGTGATTCAATGAACGCTTTCGTTATCGAAACCATCTTAGTAAGCATCCCCTTTAACATTTTGCCATCCTTACCCCTAAGGAACACATTTACCAAGGCAAATAGCTCGAAAAACGAAATCAGCCCTGCCTCTGCTTATGCCTCGGGTTAGAGCAAATGACCCGCACCACGCCCTTGCGCCTTACCACCTTACACTTCTCACAGCGACGCTTCACCGAAGCACTCACCTTCATCACAACCCCCTATCCTCACAGATATTAAGCCAAGCTCTACAGGAAACGATAGGTGATCCTGCCCCTAGTCAGGTCATAGGGGGAGAGTTCCACCAATACCCTATCGCCACGAAGGATTTTGATGTAATGCAGCCTCATCCTGCCCGATATGTGAGCCAGCACCTTATGCCCATTAGCCAGCTCGACACGAAACATGGTATTGGGCAAGGGCTCAAGCACCGTTCCCTCAACCTCAATTGCTTCCTTCTTGGGCATATTTCGACCGCCCCCCTCAATCAAGCCTGGTAAGTATCTCAGGCTCACCATCAGTTATGGCGATGGTATGCTCAAAGTGGGCACAAAGGCTGCCATCAGCGGTGGTAACCGTCCAACCGTCGCTGCCCACCTTAGTCTGCCATCCCCCAATATTCACCATTGGCTCCAAGGCCAGGGCCATCCCCTTTTGTAGCACAGGTCCTTGCCCCCGGGGTCCAAAATTGGGTATCTGAGGCTCCTCATGCATCTCCCGGCCGATGCCGTGCCCCACATACTCCCGCACCACGGAGAACCCTCTAGCCTCAACAAAGGACTGGATCGCTGCTGAGATATCGCTGAGATGGGCACCACTACGCGCGCTGGCAATCCCCGCCGTTCGCGCCCCTTCAGTCGCCTGAAGCAGGGCCTCAGCCTGGGGGCTGATTTTGCCCACCCCCACCGTCAGCGCAGCATCACCGTGGAAGCCGTGCACATTTGCCCCCATATCAAGGGAGACGATATCCCCTTCACAGAGCACCCTCTCCCCAGGAATGCCGTGAACTAGCTCATCATTAACCGAAACGCACAGATGAGCAGGAAAGCCACGGTAACCCTTGAACGAAGAAACAGCACCATACCCGCTCAGCTCTCGAACAGTTATGGCATCCAGTTCACCAGTGGTGATGCCGGGCTCGATCCTTCTCCTCAGCAGATCGAGAATAGCGGCCACAATCCTGCCCGCCTGACGCATGATCTCGATCTCCTTTGGCGATTTGATAATTATTCCCATCTTCTCCACTAATAGTATATCAGAAATCGCCTCCGCCTTCCTTGGTTAGCGCGGCGATAAGCTCCTCCCCCACCTCTTCAATCCCCCGCTCGCCATTGATCTCCACCAGCTTGCCCGCTTCTCGGTAATAAGCGATAAGCGGTGCCGTCTCGGCGAAGTAGACCTCGAGCCGCTTTCTCACCGTCTGTGGTGCATCATCGGGGCGCCGATAAAGCTCGTCACCGCACAGATCACATCTTCCCGCCACCTTGGGCGGCGAACTTATCTCGTGATAGGGCGTTTGACAATTGCGGCAGATAAGGCGACCTCCGAGCCGCTTCACCAGCTCCTCAGTGGAGACCTTGATATATACCGCCTTTTCGATCTTTCCCTCACTTTGCTCCAGAGACCTATCCAGGGCCTCTGCTTGCTCCAGAGTCCTGGGAAAACCATCAAGAATGAACCCCCGAGCAGAATCGGAGGCCGAGAGGCGCTCCAGGATCATTTTAATAACTACCTCGTCAGGGACAAGTAGCCCCTTTTCCATATAGGCCTTCACCTCCTGCCCCAGTTCATCCCCCCTATTTGCCGCCTCCCGAAACAGGTCACCGGAGGCGATATGATCAATGCCCAGTCTTTGAGCAACGACCGCCGCTTGTGTCCCCTTGCCTGAGCCAGGTGCGCCCAAAAGCACAATACGCAATTTTATCCCCCGCTATCGGATAAAGCCCTCGTAGCGGCGCATCAAGAGCTGAGACTCAAGCTGTCGCATCGTATCCAATGCTACCCCAACCATGATCAACAATCCCATGCTGGAAAGGGTAAGCACCCTAATATCGGTTATGTTTTGCACAATGAAAGGCGAAACCGCAATCATGGCCAAAAACAGAGCCCCACCCCACGTTATCCTGGTTATCACCCGGTTGAGGTACTGCTCAGTGTGGTGACCAGGTCTAATCCCAGGCACAAAAGCCCCTTGCCGCTGCAATGTCTCGGCCAAGTTTTGCTGCTGAAAGATTATCATAGTATAGAAAAAGGCGAAGCCGAGCACCAACAGGCCATACATCGCCCAGTAGAACCAGCTAGTGGCAGTGAAAAGGTCAACAATGAAACCGGCAATACCCCCTCCTCCAGGACCAACGAAGTAGCTGGCTACTGTCCCAGGCAAAATCATCAACGCCATGGCGAAGATCAGGGGGATCATCCCCGCCGAGTTCACCCTGAGCGGGATGTGAGTGGAACCCGATTGGCGATACATACGCCCGCCACGAAAGATACTCCTGGCATGCTGCACCGGGATGCGGCGGTGAGCCTCAGTGAAGATTACGATGGTAGCCACAATGGCCAGCGCTAAAAGGCAAAACACCACTAGCGGCCAGTAACCCTGGATCGCCGACTTGGCCAGGTATCCTCTTCCGATCATCTCCGGCAACCCGGCGACGATGCCACCAAAGATTATTATCGAGATCCCATTGCCAATACCATATTCAGTAATCAGCTCCCCTAGCCAGACGAGAAACAAGGTTCCCGCGGTCATGCCTGCCACCATGGCGGCGGTGGGGAGCAAGTCCCCACCAGAGAGACCGATACCGCTAATAATGCCCTCCCGCTCCAGCAGCAGAAGCTGACCATAACCCTGGAGAGCCGCCATGGGCACGGTTAACCAGTGAGTATACTGATTGATCTTAGCCCTTCCCGCCTCTCCCTCTCTCGCCAGTGCTGAAAGGCGAGGGACTACCGGCACCAGCAACTGCATGATGATCATCGCAGTAATGTAAGGGTAGACCCCCATGGCAGCTATGCTCAGGTTTCTCATCGCCCCGCCGCTGAAAAGGTCGAGCATGCCCAGAAGCGGGCCCACGCCTTGCCCCGATTCCAGGAGATCACGCATGGCATCGAGGTTCACACCAGGCACAGGGACATGGGCGACGAATCGAAAAACCACCAGCAGTCCTAAGGTGAGAAGGATCTTCTTCCTGAGGTCTGACTGACCAAAGGCATCGATCATCGCCTGAAGCAGTCTGGGTCTATTCTCCGCGCGGTGCATTCTTAGATCTCCTCCGCCTTTCCCCCTGCCATCTCAATCTTTCGTCTCGCTGTCTCGGTAAACCTGTTTGCCTTCACAATGAGCGGCTTTTGAAGCTCGCCATCGCCCAGGATTTTTATCGGCTTCTTCAATGAACGAACCAGCCTCTCCTCCACCAGCCTCTGAGGCGTTACCTCACTCTGAGGCTGGAAATGATTAAGCCTGCCCACGTTCACAAATTCATATTCCGTCCTGAAGATATTGGTGAAGCCCCTCTTCTTAGGCAGGCGCTTGATCAACGGTAGCTGCCCACCCTCGAAGCCAGAGCGCACCTTGTATCCCGAGCGCGCCTTCTGCCCCTTGGTGCCCTTGCCCGCAGTCCTTCCCTGGCCGCTACCAAAACCCCGGCCTAACCTCTTACGCTTGCGCTTCGCCCCCGCAGGTGGGGCCAGTTCATTCTGCCTCACTACTTTCCTCCTCCACCCGCACCAGGTGTCTTACCTTAAATATCATGCCCCGGATCGATGGCGTATCCTCATGCTCAACGGTCTGGTTCAGGCGGCGAAAGCCCAAAGCCTTCAGTGTCCTCCTCTGCTCCCTGATGTAGCCGATGCCACTCTTTGTCCACGTGATCCTCAGCCTAGTCACCTGATGCCGCCTCCTTAGCACGCTTTAGCGGCTTCCCCTTCCGCCTCGCTATCGCCTCCTCAGGGTCCTTTAACTGACTAAGAGCCAGAATCGTAGCCCTAACCACATTTATGGGATTAGAACTGCCCAGCGACTTAGTCAGGATATCCCTGATTCCCGCGGTCTCAACCACCGCACGCACCCCACCACCTGCGATCACACCTGTTCCTGGCGCTGCTGGCTTAAGCAGAACCTTGGCCGCCCCAAACTTAGCTTCTATAACATAGGGAATAGTGCCATCCTTCATCGGCACCTTTATTAGCTCCTTGCGGGCAATGGCACCTGCCTTCCGAATTGCCTCCGGTATCTCCCTGGCCCTCCCCAACCCAGCAGCTACCTGTCCCTGGCCATCACCAACGATCACCAAAGCGGTAAAGCTAAAGCGTCTTCCTCCCTTTACCACTTTGGCCACCCGGTTTATACGAACAAGTTTCTCAGTTAAGACTAACTCGCCGCTATCAATCTTCTCCATAATCCCCCTAAAACACCAGGCCTGCCTTTCTCACAGCCTCAGCCAGGGCTTTCACTCGACCATGATACTTGAAGCCCCCGCGGTCGAAGACGACCTTGGTTATCCCCTTCTCCACTGCACGCTCAGCCACCAGTTTGCCCACAAGTTGGGCGGTCTCGGCCTTCCTCTTCCCTTCCACTTCAGACCTTACTTCTCGGTCCAGCGCCGATGCCGAAACAACGGTATGACCAAGGTTGTCATCCACCACCTGAGCATAGATATGATTCAGGCTCCGAAAAACAGATAGGCGGGGCCTCTCAGCTGTACCCCGAATCTTCTTCCGCACCCGCATGTGCCTTCTTTGTCGTGCCGCTCTGGCACTTTTCACCCCAGGCATTACTTTTTATCTCCTAGTGCCAATCTTCCCTGATTTTCCTGGCTTGAGGCGCACCCGCTCCCCGGCATATCTCATCCCCTTACCCTTGTAAGAATCCGGGGGCCTTATGGCGCGAACCTTCGCCGCCACATCGCCCACCAACTCCTTATCAATGCCCTGAACGATGATGCGGTTGGTCCCCACCACCTCAACCGATACCCCAGGAGGAGGCAGGACCTCCACAGGATGAGAATAGCCCAGCTGAAGCACCACCTTATCCTCCACCTTCTGCGCCCGATAGCCGACGCCAACAATCTCCAGCTCCTTCCTGAAACCCTTGCTCACCCCCTCCACCATGTTGGCAAGAAGGCTTCGCGTCAGCCCATGGAGGGAGCGATGAATCCGATTATCGCTGGGGCGAGAGACGATTATGTTATCATCGTTCACAGAGATCGACAACGCCGGGTCAAAGGAGCGGGAAAGCTCACCTTGGGGACCCTTGGCCGTCACCTCGCTTCCCTTGATGCTGATCTCTACCCCCTTAGGCAGGGGAATGGGCATTTTGCCTATTCGGGACATTGATTTCCTCCCCGACTACCATATGTAACAAAGGAGCTCACCGCCCACATTTTGCCGCCACGCTTGCTCACCGGTTATAACCCCCTTGGGCGTGGAGAGCATGGCAATGCCCAGACCGCCATAGACCCGGGGAATCTCAGACCTCTGAACGTATACCCTGAGCCCTGGCTTCGACACCCGCTGCAACCCAGTGAGCACTGGCTCCTTCTTATCCATATATTTAAGGTGTATTTTGATTATCCGCTGCGGCTTGCCCTTGAGAACCTCATAATCCATAATAAAGCCCTCTTCCCTGAGGATTTTGGCAATGGCCAGCTTCATCCTCGAGGAGGGCACCAGCACAAAATCATGTCTGGCAAGAACCGCGTTCCTTATTCGAGTCAGCATATCGGCAATGGGATCAGTAATCACTTCTCCAACCTCTCTTGATCTCCAATTTCAACCCCGAGGCCAGAACTCACCAGCTAGATTTCCTCACCCCGGGTAGCTTGCCCTCAAGTGCTAATTGGCGAAAGCAAATGCGGCAAAGCCCAAACTGGCGAATATAGGCCCGCGGCCTGCCACAAAGGCTACAGCGATTCCTTTGCTGCACCTTGTATTTAGGCGGGCGCTTAGACTTTACAATCTTCGATACCTTAGCCATTTTTTCGAACTACAGGCCTCTTCTTATGGAATCACTATTTGCTTTCGCAACAATGCCCCTTAATATCCCTAGCTTCTCTGGAAGGGCATGCCCATAAGCTCGAGAAACCTCCTTCCTTCCTCATCAGTGCTCGCCGTGGTGATAAAGGAGATCTCAAGCCCCCTGATCCTATCTATCTTGTCATACTCGATCTCTGGAAATACGACCTGCTCCTTCATCCCCAAGGTATAGTTTCCCCTGCCATCGAATGAGTTTCTCGGCGTTCCTTGAAAGTCACGAATGCGAGGCAGGGTGGCATTTACTAACTTATCGAAGAAATCGTACATTCGATTGCCCCTCAAGGTTACCATCATCCCTACCGGCATCCCGGCACGCACCTTAAACCCAGAAATGGACCGCTTGGCCCTGGTGATCACCGGGTGCTGCCCGGTGATGGCGGCGAGGTCGCTCTCAGCAGCCTCCAAGGCGCGAGGATTTTGAATCGCCTCCCCGAGGCCGATATTAATCACGACCCTCTCCAGGCGCGGCACCTGCATCACATTCTTGTAGCCATATTCAGCCATCAAAATGGGGGCCACCTCTTTCTGGTATCTTTCCTTCAGCCGGGACATTGCTACTCGATCACCTCTTTACAGCGGCGGCAGATGCGAACCTTACTCCCATCCTCGAGGAAACGAAAGCCAATACGGGTGGGGCGGTTGCACTTGGTGCACAGCAACATGACATTGGAAACATGAATCGGTGCCTCCCGCTCGATGATTCCTGCCTGCCTTGTCGCTCCCTGAGCTTTCATGTGCCGCTTCACTACGTTGACACCCTCGATCACCACCCTGCTTTCCTTGGGCAGGGCTTGGCGCACCTTACCCTTCTTCCCCCTATCCTTGCCCGCAATCACAAGCACGGTATCGTTCTTCCTCACCTGCATCGCGAACTCCTCACAGCACCTCAGGTGCCAGGGAAAGGATTTTCATAAAGTTCTTCTCCCGCAGCTCCCGGGCTACGGGACCGAACACGCGAGTTCCCTTAGGATTATTCCTATCAGTCAGGATCACGGCTGCATTCTCGTCGAACCTGATATATGACCCATCGTGGCGCCGATAGGGCTTGGCAGTGCGCACCACAACTGCTCGCACAACCTCACCCTTCTTAACTGAACCTCCTGGCGTCGCCTCTTTAACCGAGGCCACGATAATATCACCAACGCGAGCATACCTCTTGCGCGTCCCTCCAGGGACGTTTATGCACATGATGCTCTTGGCCCCGGTGTTATCCGCCACCCTCAGCCTGGTGTAGGACTGAATCATCTCTCTCCCTTACTGCCCTTGGCCAGTATCTCCACCACTCGCCACCGCTTCTCCTTGGAGAGGGGGCGAGTTTCCTCTATCCTGACCATATCACCTACATGACAGGCGTTTTGCTCATCGTGGGCCTTAAATTTCTTGAGGCGACGCATCGCCTTTTTGTAGATCGGATGCCGCCTATAGGATTCGACAACAACCACCACGGTCTTATCCATCTTGTTGCTTTCCACCCGACCGAGCTTGATCTTGGTTCTCTTTTCCTCAACCAAAGGCCTGCTCCTCTCCCCAGAGCTCCCTTTCCCGCAGGATAGTCTTAATCCTGGCGACCCTCTTCCTCACATTTCTGATCTCGTTATAATTCGTCAGCTGCTTTGTCGCTAGGCGGAAGCGCAGATTGAAAAGCTCACGATAGGAATCGTCCAGTTGTTTCTTGAGCTCCTCCGAACTAAGAGTACGAATCTCACCAATCCTCAACTTGAACCCCCTTGATGAGGGACATCAGTGTCACGGCACACAAACCTGGTATCGATAGGTAGCTTATGAGAGGCAAGACGCATCGCCTCCCTAGCCGCCTCTTCCTTGACCCCGGCGATTTCAAACAGTATTCTCCCCGGCTTGACCACAGCGACCCAGTGGTCCACTGAGCCCTTACCGCTACCCATGCGGGTCTCAGCCGGCTTCGCTGTTACTGGCTTATCGGGGAAGATACGAATCCAGACCTTGCCCCCACGCCTAACCTGGCGCACAATAGCACGACGTGCTGCCTCGATCTGCCTCGAGGTAATCCAAGCTACCCCTTGAGCCTGAAGCCCAAACTCACCAAAGGACAGGGCATTCCCCGACTGCGCCGTTCCCTTGCGCCGACCACGATGCTGCTTCCGATACTTTACTCGTCTTGGCTGTAACATGATACCTATTCCTCGCCGCTCCCCTCCTCAGCCTCCTCCACTTCCACTGCAGCAACTGCCTCCCCCTCAGACTCCTCTAATTCCACAGCAGCAACTGCCTTATCCTCAGACTCCTCTAATTCCACAGCAGCAACTGCCTTCTCTTCAGCTTCTTCCACTTCCACAGCAGCAACTGCCTTCTCTTCAGCTTCTTCCACTTCTACAGCAGCAACTGCCTT
>JADFVG010000125.1 GCA_015222405.1 Chloroflexota bacterium | reverse complement strand
TTAGAAAGAAAGGGAATCAATAAAGAGTTCGGGCATTCCGAGATGATTGGCCTGGATCACGTGTACGACACCGTAGAAGAGATCGATAATCAAATGATCGTTCACATGCATCTCAACAGCCAGGGGTATAACGACGGTATTATTCTGGGAGGACCCGGGAAATATGATATCGATCATGGTGTGCGTATCAATGGGATGAACATTGCAATTGCCGGGCTCATCAAGCAGGCAGGCTACCGGAGATGGAAAGGCCATGACATGCAGGTGCGCCCCTACGATAATGAGGAACAGGGGATTGATAGAGTGATCCGAAGTATCCTCAGCTGGGAAGCCTGCGAACTCGCTGAAAAAGAACTGGACGACAATCAACTTTTGGAATACCTAGCAAATCGCGAAACGGCCAAAGCCGAAGACATGATCCGTGCCGCCGTTGTCAATGCTAATAGGCACTTTGACGAAATGTACAGTCGGTAGAGTTTCGAGACCCCTCGGGTGATGCCTCCACGCAATTGCTGCCATCTCCTCTGCTACTAGCGGTCAAACTCGCCCAAATTGGCGTTTTGTGGTGTGTGTCTCTCACATCCCGATTCAATGTGCCTGGGTGGGCCAGACTGGACACAAAGGGGGCTGTTAGTCCTCAGTGTAGCTTTTGTAGCTTGGAGTGGAACCAATGGAGAGTCTAGGGGCTAAAGGGACTGGCCATCAGCAAGGCCCAAGCGGCCACTAAGCCGACTGGTAGGCATAAGAGACCGGATTGTGGTAACATTAAGAAAGCGACGTCCCGCAGGCTTTTGGGAGCAGACGACACTCCAAAGGGCACATTTAGGAAATAGGGACAGTCTGAGGTCAAAGGGAAAGCAGAAGAGCTTGTCTTGGAACCTAAGTCGGCTGAAATATACAGAAAATTCGAACCCCTGTTTGCTCCCCGCTCTGTGGCCCTTCTAGGGGCCTCTAAGGATCCCAGAAAGTGGGGCTGCATCGTCCTAGCCAACCTTATAAATGGCGGATTCCCAGGGAAGATCTACCCAGTAAACCCCAGAGAGAAAGAGATACTGGGTCTAAGGGTATATAGGATCGTAGGGGACATTCCTGAAACCCCTGATCTTGCTGTTATCGTGGTGCCCCCCTCGAGCGTGCTCCCTGTGGTGAAGGACTGTGTCAGCAAAGGGGTAAGAGCTGGCCTGGTCATCACTGCCGGCTTCGCCGAGGTCGGAGGTGAGGGCGAGAGGCTCCAGCGAGAGATGGTTGAGGTAGCCCGCAGCGGGGGGATGATACTGGTAGGACCAAACTGCAACGGGATCATGAACCCCTCCACCAAGCTGTATCCACAGATGCCACCCATTTTTCCGCCTCCCGGCCCCATTGCCGTTGTGGCCCAGAGCGGAAACGTAGCCACCTCCATAGCGCGCCGGGCTATGGTGAAAGGTTTCGGCTGTAGCAAGTGCATCAGCAGCGGCAACGAGGCCGACCTTCACTGCGAGGACTACCTCGAATACCTAGCGGAGGACCCCGAGACCAAGGTCATCCTGAGCTATGTGGAAGGCTTCAAGGACGGTATCCGGTTCTTGCGGACGGCCAAGGAGGTGAGCAAGAAGAAGCCCATTGTCATGCTCAAGGCGGGTGAAACCCAAGCTGGTGCCAGGGCTGCCATGTCCCACACGGCCTCGCTGGCCGGCTCAGACGCCGTATTCGAAGCCGTGTGTAAGCAGGCCGGGGTGATAAGGGCGAGAGACCTGGATGAGCTTCTGAATATTGGCATCGCCCTCCTCCGCCAACCGCTGCCCCAGGGCCGAAGGGTGGGCATAGTCACTGCTGGAGGAGGCTGGGGAGTTCTGGCCGCCGATGCCTGCGCCACACTGGGCCTTGAGGTTGTCTTCTTGCCTGCGGAGACCCTTACCGAGCTGGATAGCTTTCTGCCAATCTGGTGGAACCGAGGCAACCCCGTTGATCTGGTGGCCGGTGCCAGGGGGGATGCTGTGACAAAATGCGTTGAAGTACTCCTGCGCTGTGCTGTAGTGGACTCGGTCATCTTGCTCGGTATAATGCCTGCCTTGCCTACAGAACGGCTTTCCCCCTCCACTAGCGAGGAGGAGAAGGAGCGCGTGGAAAAGACCTTGCTCTCAGTGATAGCCAGCATCTTTGACGAGCTAGATGGGCTGGCCCAGAGGTATCAAAAACCGGTCATCGTTGCCTCTGAGCTACCCTTCGCCGATGTCAGCTTCGAGAACATGATGACCTATGCCCTGGGACAAAGGAACTATGCGTGCTACCCCTTGCCTCATCAGGCAGCAATGGTGCTCTCCAGCCTGGCTCGATACAGCGAGTACTCGCGTTCCGTGTCCTAGTGAGAAAGGAACTAATGGCGGGTCTTTTTCACATCCCGATTCAATGTGCCTGGGTGGGCCAGACTGGACACAAAGGGGGCTGTTAGTCCTCAGTGTAGCTTTTGTAGCTAGGGACGAAGATAGGGAGGCGAAGCGACAGCCTGTAGTGGAACCTGTGTTTATTCTTATTGCGCTGCAAAAAATAGACGTTATTTAATGGGAAGCTGAGCAAAGATTCAAGCCGCGGATGGCCCAAGCACGCATTCTCTTGCCAACTTTCGTACCCGAGGGGCCTCATCGGTACAAGAAGCATTATAAACAAGCTCCACCAACGGTTTAGCCACTGCCGCTCGACCCCCTCCACAAGATAGCGTGACCGAAGCGTACCATTTCCCGAGTTACCAGTCAATCACATCAGCGCTGTCATAGCCGTGGGGCGATCGTATGCGTCGCGATTTGAGCCACAAATCAGAATGGCGGAAATATTCATAGGAAGAGGCCAAAAACTAGTCTCGCAAGAATCGAGGCTGCCCCTTGCGGTGCAAATTTGTTAGGTTGCGACTGCTATGGTATAATCGCTCCTCGGCGATGAATTTAACGGAAGCTGGGCGATCTTGGTCTGGGTAAAGTTTCTTATTTGCGTTTTGCTCGTTCTCTTCTCTGGCGCCAAATTAGCGCGCTACGGGGATGTCATCGCTGAAAAGACGGGGCTCAGCGGACTCTGGGTTGGGGTTTTACTCCTCGCTATTGTCACCTCCCTCCCCGAAATCATCACCGGGGCGAGCGCAGTGACTGTGGTCGGCGGTGACCGAGGGCCTGATCTAGCGGTGGGAACCATCTTTGGCAGCAATCTTTTCAACCTTGTGATCATCGCCGTTTTGGATATCATATCCCGTGGTCCCCCTTTGCTCAGCAGAGCAGGGACGGGACATTGGCTCTCAGGGGGCCTGGGCATAGCGCTCATGGCCCTTGCCGGTGGCAGTATACTGCTTGGCACCAGGGTTTGGGATGGGGCAGTAGTGGGGTGGGTAGGCATCTATAGCTTTGCCCTCATCATTTTATACCTCTGGGGGTCGAGAGCGATCTTTCGATTTGAGCGGAGAAAGCGGCCAGAGCAAGAGGTGAGGGCACTTCGCTATGAAAATATCTCTCCCCGGCGAGCCTATTTTGGCTTCGCTATAGCGGCGCTCGCCATTATTGGAGCCGGGACATGGCTTGCCTTTATCGGGGATGAGCTGGCTGAAATCACCGGGTGGGACGCTACCTTCATTGGGAGCCTTTTCCTTGCCGCCACCACATCCCTTCCCGAGCTGGCGGTCTCCATCAGCGCCTTGCGTATCGGCGCAGTAGATATGGCCATCGCTGACATGCTGGGGAGCAATATGTTCAATGTGGGAATCGGCATCGCTGGTATTGACCTTCTCTACCATCACGGCTCCATCTTCTCCGCACCATCGGAGAGCCACGTCTTTACCGCTTCCATCGTCGTCCTGATGACCCTCATAGTTGTCGCCGGGCTTGCCTTTGGCACCAAAAAAAAGACATTTAGGGTGATGAGCTGGTATTCACCAGCCTTGATCGGGATATATATCATCGGAGCCTATGTTCTTTTCACTAGATAGGTATGGCGATGCGATGGAGAGGCTCCCAGTGTTGCCATGTCCAAGGTAATCAAGTAGAATAGAGATGGCCCCTGTAGCTCAGAGGATAGAGCACCAGCCTCCGGAGCTGGGAGCGAGCGTTCGAGTCGCTCCAGGGGCGCGATCAGCGAAAGGAGGTTCTGATTGACTGTGGCTAAGGATACTATTGAGCTTCGGTGGGAAGCACGCGGGGGGCAGGGGGCAGTGACAGCGTCCAAGCTCTTAGCCGAAGCAGCCCTTGAAGACGGGAAGTATTTCCAGGGGATGCCAGACTACGGAGCAGAGCGTATGGGGGCGCCAATCAGGTCCTATAC
This sequence comes from Chloroflexota bacterium, assembly GCA_015222405.1. Lineage (GTDB taxonomy): Bacteria > Chloroflexota > Dehalococcoidia > E44-bin15 > E44-bin15 > JADFVG01. The sequence continues at coordinate 324 of JADFVG010000125.1, read as the reverse complement.
CAGGATCAGCTCAGAGCCGATTATCCCATATTGCCAGGTTACCGAACCAGATGTGGTAGTAGTGTTCGATTCTACCCTTATTGGTATTGTCAACTTGACTGGGGGATTGAAGGAAGATGGGATAATGGTGGTCAACTCTTGTTCATCCCCCGATGAAGTGCGCTCTCAGATGGGTTTTAAAGGAAAGCTATATACCCTCGATGCCACCGGGATATCTATGGATCTCCTGGGCAGAAACCTTCCCAATACTCCCATGCTTGGCGCTCTAACCCGAGTAACCGGGATTGTGAGTAAGGATAGCGTGGCTCAGCAGATAACGTCCAG
>JADFVG010000124.1 GCA_015222405.1 Chloroflexota bacterium | reverse complement strand
TTTATCCTGAGCCAGGATCAAACTCTCCGCACAAATTTCCTTCCTTCCACTATCCAATTGTTAAGGTGCTCCCAGTGAACTTAGATAATATCATAAGCATCAATACATGTCAAGAAGCTTGGCAATTAGCACCCGGTCCCAACCGCCGAGGTCCTTGGCTAGCTCCACCCTTGCATGGGGCAGCAGTTCCCTCGCCCAGGAGGCGGCTGCCTCCCCTTGATCAGCGGCAATCTCCGCCAAGACCAAACCCCCGGGCCGGAGCTTCCCTCTCGCCTGGCCCAGAAGCTGGCGCACCTTGTCCAGTCCATCTTCACCCCCGGCCAGCGCCGATAAAGGCTCGAACATCCTTATCTCAGGGCTGAGCTGGCTCAAATCCGCATCCTTGATATAAGGGGGATTGGCGATGATGATGTCCACAGGCTCGGGGAGGGGGTCAAGGAGGTCGCCCTCCAGGAGATGGACTCGATCTCGAACCCGATGTCGGTCACAATTTATGGTCGCTATTTCCAGGGCACGAGGGGAGATGTCGGTGGCATAGATTCTGGCTTGGGGCAGGAGTAAGGCCAGGGAAATGGCGATAGCGCCGCAGCCGGTGCCGATGTCAGCAATCTTTTCGAACTTTTCAAGCACTGATGGTTTTTCATTGCTCAGCAATGTCTTTTCTGAACCTCTCGCAGAGTCCGAAAAAACAAAATCGAGGGCTTTCTCCACCAGGAGCTCGCTTTCCGCTCTGGGGATGAGCACCCCGGGGGCAACATAGAAATCGTTGCCGAAGAATTCACGGCGACCGATGATATAGGCTATGGGCTCGTGGCCAAGACGGCGCTCAAGCAGTTGATTCAGGGTGTGGACATCGCCGGGCGGGAGTTCCTCCTCCAGCCGGCAATAGAGTTGGGCGCGGTCGATGCCCAAGAGATGCATCACAAGCAGCTCCGCTTCCAGGGTGGCATCTTCGGTGGAGACGGAGGCGAGGGTCTTTGAGGCTTGGTGCAGTGCCTCCTTGAGGATCAAACCAGCTATTCCTCCAACAGCTTCGTCTGAGCGTCAGTGACCAGGGCGTCAATGAGGGAGTCCAGCTCCCCTTCCAGAATGCTTTCCAGATTATGAAGGGTGAGTCCAATGCGGTGGTCGGAGACACGGCCCTGGGGGAAGTTGTAGGTGCGGATCTTCTCCGAGCGCTCCCCGCTACCTACCTGGGCCCGGCGCTCCCTGGCTAGTTCCTGTTCCTGGCGGCGACGCTCTTGATCTAGGATGCGAGCCCTGAGCACCGCCATAGCTCTCATCCTGTTTCTCCCTTGGGAGCGCTCATCCTGGCAGGTGGCCATGATCCCGGTGGGAAGATGGGTGATGCGCACCGCAGAAGCCACCTTGTTCACATGCTGCCCACCATGACCACTGGCACGAAAGGTGTCCACCTTGAGGTCATCAGGGCTGATTTCCACCTCCACCTCCTCGGCCTCAGGAAGGACGGCGACGGTAGCGGTGGAGGTATGGATGCGACCGCTAGCCTCGGTAATAGGCACGCGCTGCACGCGGTGCACTCCACGCTCATACTTCAATCTGCTATATGCACCCCTCCCGTTGACCTCAAAGACGATCTCCTTAAAGCCACCGGTGCCGCTCGGGTTACCGTCGATAACATCGACCTGCCATCGCTTAGACTCAGCATAGCGGGTATACATGCGGAAGAGGTCAGCGGCAAAAAGAGCAGCCTCATCGCCACCAGCGCCGGCGCGAATCTCGACGATGACGTCCTTTTTGTCGTTGACATCCTTTGGCAACAGGGCGACGCTGATCTCCCTGTTCAAGTCTTCCAGGCGTGCCTCGAGGGCCTCTATCTCCTCCTTTGCCAGGGCAGCCATCTCCCCCTCTTCCTTCATGAGGGAGCGCGTCTGCTCAAGCTCGTGGCTGAGCTTCTTGTACTCCCGATATTTTGCAACCAGGTCGGCGATAGCTGCCTGCTCCTTGGCCAGGCTCTGCAGCCGCTCAGGGTCAACGGCAACCTCAGGCTGAGCCATGAGGGCGTTCAGTTCATCATAGCGTTTTTCCACCGCTGCCAATTTTTCCAACATTTTTTGCCCTTTTCAGTATAAAAGGCCCCAAATGGGACATTACATAATTATACCACAGGTCGCTCTGAGTTCAAACGTGGGCCTCGGGTTTAGAGCTTCATGCTCTCAAGGACGTGGACTATCTCACCCCTTTTGAACGGTTTTTGCTCCCCCTTAGTCATATCCCTGAGAATCACAGTGCCGCTCCCCACCTCATCCTCACCTATGATTATGGTATGGGGTACGCCCAGGGCATTGGCATGCCTGAGCTGCGCCTTCAAGCTCCTATCGCCAAAGCTGGATATCGCCGCAATCCCGGCACGGCGAAGCTCTGCTGTTAGCTTAACTGATTCAGCTTTCGCCTTCTCCCCCAGATAGGCGACGAAAACCCTGAAGGTCTCGGGCGGATAGGGCGAAATCCCTTGCTGCTTCATGTTAAGCACAATTCTGTCCATCCCGGCAGCAAAGCCGATGGCCGGGGTAGGCCTGCCTCCCAGCTCCTCGATGAGGTCATCATAGCGTCCGCCACCACCAAGGGCGGTCTGCGCCCCTTCTTCACCCCGGGGCTGGAGCTCAAATACGGTTCTGGTATAGTAATCCAGACCCCGCACCAGGCGATGGCTTTTTTCAAAGGGTATCCCCAGAAGGGAGAGATGCCTGATAACGTTTTCGAAGTGTTCTTTGCATTCCGGGCAAAGATGATCGACGCTTCTGGGTGCGGACTCAGCAATATCATGGCAGGAGGGCTTCTTACAGTCCAAAAGCCGCAGCGGATTTCTCTTCAGCCGCTGCTTACAATCGGGGCACAGGCGAGGGATATGCTGTGAATAATACTCCTTGAGCCTCTCCAGATAATTGGGGCGGCACAGCTTACAGCCAATGCTGTTTAGCAGCAGCGATAGGTGGCCCATGCCCAGGGAAGCAAAGAGCTGCCAGGACATGTCGATCACCTCTGCATCTAGGGTGGGGTCGCTGCTGCCCAGGGCCTCAAAGCCAAACTGCTGGTGCTGTCGAAACCTCCCCTTCTGCGGGCGCTCGTATCTGAAGATGGAGGCGAAGTAATAAAGCCTCACCGGCTGGGGCTGGTTATGCATGCCATGCTCGATGTAGGCACGACAAATTGGTGCTGTGCCCTCCGGGCGCAGGGTTATAGGGTTGCCGCCGCGATCCTCGAAGGTATAGGTCTCCTTCTCCACGATGTCGGTGCCAGGGCCTATGGTGCGAATGAAAAGGCGGGCATCCTCGAAAGCCGGGGTATCGATACGCTCATAGCCATAAAGCTGGCACAGAGAGGATGCTTTCTCCTCAATGTATCTCCAATAGCCCTGCTCCTGAGGCAGAATGTCAGATGTGCCCCGCGGTGCCTTATACAAATTAAGCCTCCCTTTTCGCCAACATACATTTTGGTCGCCAAGTTCCTCAATCGTCCTTGGCAGCTTCAGATACTCTCCTCAGGCTTTCGTATGCCTTTTTCACCTCCTCCACCGATGCCTCGTCTTCCAGGGTGCTGAGGTCGCCCAGGCTTTGCCCTGAGGCAACCGCTTTGAGGACGCGGCGCATGATCTTGCCACTCCTTGTCTTGGGCATTGACTCCACGAAGTAGACCTCGTTAGGGGCGGCGACGGGACCGATAACGCGGCGCAGATGCTGAACGAGCTCCTTTCTCAAACTGGAGGACGGCGAAGCCTCTTTCTTCAGGGTGACGAAGAGGACGATGGCTTCTCCCTTCACCGCATCGGGCTTGCCCGCCACTGCCGCCTCAACCACAGCGGGATGGGATACAGCGGCATCCTCGAGCTCAGCTGTTCCGATGCGATGTCCCGCCACTTTGAGCACCTCATCAGCCCTGCCCAGGAGCCAGAAATAGCCATCCTCATCGCGCATGGCGAAGTCGCCAGTATAGTATGAGCCAGGGAAGCGTGACCAGTAGGACTCCTTATAACGCTGCGGGTCGCCATAGATATCGATAAGCAGCCCAGGCCAGGGTTTTCTTATTATCAGTAATCCGGTTTGCCCTGGAGGGGTTTCATTTCCCTCAGCATCAACCACCGTGGCATCGACCCCGGGCAGGGGGAAGGAGGCTGAGCCCGGCTTTAGCGGTCTGGGCTCAATCCCTGGCGTGGGCGAAATCATAATCCCCCCGGTTTCTGTCTGCCACCAGGTATCAACTATGAAACATCTCTCCTCTCCAATATACTTGTAATACCATTGCCAGGCCTCGGGATTTATGGACTCGCCAACGGTGCCCAGAAGCTCAAGGCTGGAGAGATCATGCTTTTGCGGCCATTGTCCACCATGGCGCATAAACATCCGCACCGCTGTGGGGGAGGTGTAGAAAATGCTAACGCCATATTTCTCCACGATATCCCACCACCGGTCTACCGTAGGGTAATCGGGAGCACCCTCATACAGAACGATGGCTGCGCCGTGGGAGAGGGGAGCATAGACAATGGAGCTGTGACCGGTTACCCACCCCACATCGGCGGTGCACCAGTAGACCGACTCCTCTCTTATGTTGAACACCCACTCATATGCGGAGTGGTTGAACACCAGATAGCCCCCGGTGCCATGAACCACACCCTTCGGCTTCCCCGTAGTCCCTGAGGTGTAGAGGATATATAATGGGTGGGTAGATTCCATTGGCTCAGGCTCGACCCGCATCTCCGCCTCATCGAGAAGGGAGGAAAGCGGCAAGTCCCTTCCCTCGGTCATGGGCACCGGCTCCCCGGTTCTCTTAACCACGATGATCTTCTCCACTGAGGGGCAGAACTTGGCTGCCTCATCAGCTATCTCCTTGAGCGCAATAATCTTGCCGCGGCGATATCCGCCATCAGCGGTGATGATGACCTTTGCCTGGGTATCGTTAATCCTGTCGGCTACTGCCTGAGCACTGAATCCAGAGAAGATCACCGTATGCACCGCCCCAATTCGGGCGCAGGCGAGCATGAAAATAGGAAGTTCGGGAATCATGGGAAGATAAAGGGCAATCCGATCTCCCTTTTTCACCCCGAGCTGCTTTAATGCCGAGGCGAAGCGGTTGACCTCACGGAAAAGCGTGGAATAGCTCAATACCCTGGTCTCCCCCATCTCTCCCTCCCAGTATATCGCCACCTTGCTCTTCCGCCACGTCTTTACATGGCGGTCAACACACTGATAGCAGGCATTGAGTCTGCCGCCGACAAACCACCGTGCATAAGGTGGATCCCAATCGAGAACCCGGTCCCAGGTCTTATACCAGTCGAGCTTCCGCGCCTGCTCGGACCAGAATTTCTCCGGATCCTCTAGCGAGCGGCGATACATCTGGGCATAGTACATTGACGGGCAAACGTGGAAATCTGTAGGCAGATGACTCATGCCGCCCGATCCCTGGCCATGACTCATGGTTTCCTCTCCCTTCATTTTGCTTCCTTTCTTACCTGAGCAGCGTATCACAACAGCGGCGTTTCGCCCATATTATACCCCTCTCTCATCTTATGTGTCACCCATCTATCTGAACGAGATCAGAAGGCCATTGCGCAGCCGCTGTCCCTGGGGTATACTGAGGATGAAATGGTTATGATAAAGAGGCTCGATATCAGAGCAGTTATCAATAAGACGCAGGAGTATCTGCCTAGCGAGACTCTGGCCTTGATCGAAGATGCTTACGAATTCGCCTCGCAGGTGCTGGAAAAGGAGAGGGCTGAATCAGCGCGTGTAGAACTGGAGCACGCCGTCAAGACGGCGGTCATTGTTGCCGAACTTCAGCTTGATGAACATTGTATTGCTGCCGCTCTACTTCACGAACTGCCCCAAAAATGCGGCGTCAGCCTTTCTGAGATCAAGAAGAGGTTTGGCACCGAGACCAGCAAGCTGGTGGAAGGACTAGTGAAGCTGGAGAAGGTCTCCTTGCCCGCCGCGGAAGAAGTAAAGGCCAAAAAGGCCATCGATCTGGAGTCTCAGGCGGAAAGCCTGCGCCGGATGCTTATGGCCCTTTCTGAGGACATCAGGGTGGTCTTCATCAAGCTTGCCGACAGGCTACACCACCTGCGAACACTGAAGATGCTGCCCCCTTCCAAGCGGCGCGCCATTGCCCAAGAGACCATCGAAATATATGCCCCGGTGGCCCACCGCTTGGGGATATGGCAATTGAAGTGGCAGCTTGAAGATCTGGCCTTCCGCTATCTGGAGCCGGAGAAATATCGGGAAATTGTTCGCTTTGTTGCTGCGGGAAGGGAGGAGCGAGAAAAGTATATCGCTCAGGTTACCAAAATACTGAAGCAGGAGCTGGAGAAGGCAGGGGTAAAGGCTGAGGTTACGGGAAGACCAAAGCATATCTATAGCATAAAGAAGAAGATGGACAGATATGCCGCCCAGGGCAAGGAGCTTAGCGAGATCCATGACCTTCTCGGCTTTCGTATCCTGGTGGATCAAGTCAAGGACTGCTATAGCGTTCTTGGGGTGGTCCACAGCTTGTGGCGTCCCCTCCCCGATAGGTTCGATGATTACATCGCCAACCCCAAGGAGGGGGCATATGAAGCCCTGCATACCACGGTGATGTGTATGGAGACAACCCCTGTGGAGATACAGATTCGCACCCGTGAGATGGACCGAGTGGCTGAATATGGTGTTGCTGCTCACTGGCGCTATCAAGAAGGGGTGAGGAAGGTGGCCCCGTTTGAGGAGAAGATCGACCTGCTGCGAGAGTTCCTCGATTGGTATAAAGACCTCGGTGGCGCTGAGTTTGTGGAAAGCGTTAAGAGTGACGTCTTCAGCGATCGAGTTCTAGTATATACCCCCAAGGGGGAGATAAAGGACTTGCCTGCAGGTTCTACCCCCCTGGATTTCGCCTATCGCATCCACACCGATCTCGGCCATCGCTGCATCGGGGCTAAGGTGAACGGCAGGATGGTTCCTCTAAGTTATGCGCTCCAAAACGGCGATACTGTGGAGGTCCTTTCCAGCAAGGGGGAAAAAGGCCCCAGCCGCGATTGGCTCAATCCCAGCCTGGGCTACATCAAGACCTCTCACGCCAAGGAGAAAGTGCGCCAATGGTTTAGGAAACAGGAGCGTGAGGAGAACATCGAGCGGGGCAGGGAACTGCTGGAAAAGGAACTGAAGCGCCTGGGCATATCCCTATCCGAGGAAGAGCTCGCCGACCTCTTTAAACGTGAAAACGTGGACGACTTCCTTGCCGCCATCGGCTATGGCGATATTAGCACCCATCAAATCGCAAACAAGCTCGCGGTTCAGCAAGAAAAAACCCTGCCTCCTCCTCAGATCGCCCCCCGCCAAGCTAAGCTCACTTCGTCAGTTCAGGTGATGGGGGTGGGGGACTTACTCACGCATCTTGCTCCCTGCTGCAATCCCATGCCCGGTGATGAGATCATTGGCTATGTTACCCGCAGCAAGGGGGTAAGCATCCACCGCAAGGATTGCCCCAACATTGTCAATATAGAGGAGAAGGAGCGACTGATCAAGGTGGAATGGGGTCGCAGGGATCGATTCTATCCTGTGCCAATCAGCGTCGAGGCCTGGGACCGGGTAGGGCTGATTCGGGACATCAGTGCCATTGTCGCCGAGGAGAAGATAAATATCGTAACCTTAAATGTCGCAGACCATGCTAACGATACGACCACAATATTGCTCACTGTGGAGACTAAGGGTATAGAGCAGTTGAGCCGGCTCCTGTCCAAGATGGAAGGGGTTCGTGGCATAATTAGCGTTTCCCGCCAGGGGTGAAGGGTTTCAACCGTGTTCGGAGGAGGAGAACTTGACAAGTAAAAAGTCGGCCCAGAAGGCGGAGCGCGTGGCGCAGAGAAAGGCGGAGCGCAATATTCCGATTCGCAGCTCGGTGAAAACCTACATCACTAAAGCTAGGAAGTTGATCTTGGCCAATGATCTCGATGCTGCTCCAGAGGCGGTAAAGCAGGCGGCAATAGTGCTGGATAAGGCAGCTCAGAAGGGGGTGCTTCACCCTAATAATGCTGCCCGCCGCAAATCCCGCCTGATGAAGAGTCTCAATGCTGCGCTCGCAGCCAGCCCCAAAAAGCTCGCAGCCCGCCCCAAAAAGCAAGTGAAAAAAGAAGAGAAACCGATAGAATCCGTCGAATCCGTCGAGGCTATTGAGAAGCCAAAGAGGGTCAGGAAGAAAAAAGCGCCAGAATAAATCGGATTTGAGTTTGCTCCACCTTTATTAAAGGCCCTAATCTCACAAGAGGGATACAAGGGCCATCACCGCAGCGCTGCCGAGCGGAAGAGTAAAGTTATCGTTTATATGAAGCGGCAACAGCTCGATGACTGTAGCTGCTATTGCCCCCGCAATAATGACAAGTGGGCTCATCGTACCCACCGTGGCGGGCAACATGCCAAGGATGAGACATGAGAGCAGGCAGGCAGAGCTGCCCTCCAGGGTCTTGCCCCAAAGCCTTCGCGTCCCCCAGGCTTCACCAACAACAGAGGCGGCTGGATCGCCGAGGGACAGGAAGAGAACTGCGGCGATGGCTATATACTCATCGAAGAGTAGGAATACCAGCAAGGTGGAGATGAGCATGTATGTGCTGCCCGTAGGCCGATACCTCTCCTCGTCTTTGAGGATCGGTGATAGGTGTAAAACTACCCAGCGATTCACCTCGGGAATGGCAAACCTGAGCGCCTCCCAGAGCAAGAAGCCCGCAGTCACCGCCCCGATGGCGATGAGCAATGCCTTCCCGGAGACGAAGAATGCCAGGACGGGGAAAAAGGAGCCACCCAGAAGGTGCCACAGTCTCCTGCCTGTCTTGCCGCTCACGCCTTCATTCT
>JADFVG010000123.1 GCA_015222405.1 Chloroflexota bacterium | reverse complement strand
TCCCATCTCAGTGTGATAGATGCCGTTGAATCCGAATTCATCGAGCCTTTCCTTGAGGCGCTGCATCGAGATAATGGTCTGCGGTTTGAAGGTGGGAGAACACTTTATGAGGTTGCCTCCCTGCGCCATGAAGAGGGTGAGCAGAAGTAGTTCAAGGTGAGCTGAGAGCTCGTTCTTCCCGCCCTGGCGGGCGATCTCGACGGAGAGGGTGAGGCCTCTGCGATACTGGATGCTGTCGAGGACGGCCCGAGCGACCTCGCGCTGGTATGGCCTTAGTTTCATTTCCGAAGGGCTCCGACACCTATACCTATGCCGAGGGGAACTGCAACGTCGGCCAGGACCTTGTGGATGGCCTCCTTGAGGGACTTCTTCTGCTCCTTGGATATCTGATAGCGAGTCCTGACGAGGCGGGCGATGGTATTGGCTGCTTCCAGGTGAAGGTCGATCCTGTCTGGGTCGTGCTCGGCCAGTTCCTTAAGCTTCAGCCGGAGGAAGGCGATCTCCTGGTCAATGCCTTCAACGAGGGATGCTTCTTCCAGTTCAACCTTTTCAGCCTCGCTCAGGGCGCGGCTGTAGAAGCCATGCTTACGAGCGTTTTGATTGCCTTTGGGGGCGCCTCTTTTTGCCATTCTCCTCAATCTTGGCCTTTACCAAGCCATAGACCAGGGCATGGGCGGCCAGGCTATATTTTTGGGTCTCCAGGGCGTACTTTAATACTTTCATTTGGTACCTCCGCTTGGTTGTTGTTCCAAAGAGCCAGGATCTGCCGGAGCGCAGGGGTGTGATCGCGGCAGCGTTGCGCCACATAGGTGTCCCTGGAATAGAGCAAGGCCTTGAGGTTAAACCACCGGGCTTGGTCCAGGGTGACGGTGGGCTTGCCTCTGTCCAGCCAGTGTTGGAGCAAGGCCTGCTTCTCCTCCGCGGTGAGTTCGCCATCGAGCATAGTCATTATCCCTTAGTAATCGTGTGCGGAGAGCTCCCGGTGATGAGTTCCGCGTGGCGAGAGTGTATGTCTCCAATCGTGGTCCGGGTTCTGTCAGGCCTGTTCGCGAGCGATGCTTGAGACAGGGCGTTCGAGCATGCTCTCGATTGCCTTTTTGGGGACGACGATCCTCTTGCCGAAGCGGAGGGTTGGCAGCCGGCCGGTGCGAGCCATTTCATAGGCGAGGGCGCGGCTGATGCCTAAGAGTTCTCCAGCTTCCTCAACAGTGAGAGTGAGTCTTTCCAGTTCCATTGTGTGTCTTTTGGTATTGACAGGGGGTTATGAGAGGTATACAATAGCACAAGTGTTCTAGTAAGTCAAGGGGACTGTGTCGCACTGGGTAATACTCAGGATTACATATGATACAATAAGAACTCGGGGGTATCGTCATGAGAGGACACATCAGACAAAGAAGCAAGGGGTCGTGGAGCATTGTTATTGACGTGGGGAGGGACCCCGGGACAGGGAAGAGACGTCAGCAGTGGTACACGGTGAAGGGCACCAAGAAGGATGCGGAGAGGGAGCTGAGGGAGAAGCTGCGGTCGCTGGAGATGGGGTCGTATGTCAAACCTGAAAGGACAAGCCTCGGGGAATACCTGAAGCACTGGGTTGAGAGCTACGCGGTAATGCACACCTCGCCCAGGACGGCTGAAGGGTATCAAGCCATCGTCAATCGCTATCTTGTTCCTGCGCTCGGGGGAATCTCTTTATGTGAGCTGCAACCGCGGCACCTGGAGAAATACTA
>JADFVG010000122.1 GCA_015222405.1 Chloroflexota bacterium | reverse complement strand
GAAGGGAGCCAAATGGAGGTCGCAACAAGATCCACGGAACCGAAACGGAGGGGACGGCGCAAGGTAGCTAAAAGGGAGGAAGCAAAAGTGCCATCGGAGGCTGTGGAAATTTCCCCAAACGCCTTAACCGTATTGGAGAGAAGATACCTTAAAAAGGATAGCGAGGGACAGGTTATTGAGACTGCGCAGGATATGTTCCGCCGCGTGGCTGAGAATATCGCCTCCGCTGAGGCTGAAGCTGAGCGCAAGACGTGGGAGGAAGAATTCTATCGGGTGATGGCTAATCTTGAGTTTCTGCCCAATTCCCCTACCCTGATGAATGCCGGCAGGGAGCTTCAGCAGCTCTCCGCTTGTTTTGTCCTCCCCATCGAGGATTCCATGGACTCGATCTTCAATGCCGTAAAGTACACTGCCCTGATTCACAAAAGCGGTGGTGGCACCGGTTTCTCCTTCTCCAGATTGAGGCCCGAGGGCGACAGGGTTGGCTCCACGGGAGGGGTCGCCAGCGGACCTGTTTCCTTCATGAGGGCCTTTGATATCGCCACCGATGTCATCAAGCAGGGGGGGATGCGCCGTGGCGCCAACATGGCTATCTTAAACGTGGATCACCCCGATATCCTCAAGTTCATCACGGCAAAGGCCAATGGTGATGCCTTCACCAACTTCAACCTCTCGGTGGCGGCAACCGATGAGTTTATGGCTGCGGTGGAGAAGGGCGCTGACTATAACCTTATCAACCCGCGCAATAAGACAATCGTGGGCAAGCTCAATGCCAGGGAGATTTTCCACAGGATTGTGGACCTGGCGTGGCAAACCGGCGACCCAGGCCTGGTTTTCATCGACCGCATAAACAAGGATAACCCCACGCCAAAGCTGGGAGCTATCGAGAGCACCAACCCCTGCGGTGAGCAGCCCCTGCTCCCCTATGAGTCCTGCAATCTGGGCTCCATCAACCTGTCGAGAATGGTGCACAATGAGAGCGGTGTTCCAGATATTGACTACCAAAAGCTGGAAAAAACGGTGAGCATTGCGGTCAGGTTTCTAGACGATGTGATCGATAAGAACAGCTTCCCCCTGCCCAAGATTGAGGAGGCGACCAAAAAGACAAGAAAGATCGGGCTCGGGGTGATGGGGTTTGCTGATATGTTGATTAAGTTAGGCATACCGTACAATTCGGAAGAGGCGCTTGAGGTCGCTGATAAGGTGATGCGCTTCATTAACGAAAAGGCGACCCAAGCCTCGGTGGCGCTGGCAGAAGAGAGAGGCGTCTTCCCCACCTTTGAGGGTAGCATATATGATGTTCCCGGCGGTTTAAGGGTTAGAAACGCCTCAAGAACAACCATCGCCCCCACAGGCACCCTGAGTATCATCGCCGCTTGCTCCAGCGGTATCGAGCCTCTTTTTGCTCTGAGCTACGTGCGCAACATACTGGATGGCGACGGGTTGGTAGAGGCAAACCAACTCTTCGAGGAGGTGGCGAAGAGAGAGGGGTTTTATTCCGAGGAGCTGATGCGTGAACTGGCAAGTCGTGGTGGTCTGGGGGGCGTGGATGGCGTCCCGGAGTGGGTGCGGAGGCTGTTCATCACTGCCCATGACATCAGCCCTGAGTGGCATGTCAGGATGCAGGCTGCCTTTCAGAAGAGCACCCACAACGCCGTGTCCAAGACCATCAACTTCCCATCCAGCGCCACCAGAGAGGATATAGCCCAGGCCTACATGCTGGCCTATAGTGCGGGCTGCAAAGGGATCACCATCTACAGGGATAGGAGCAAGGATAAGCAGGTATTGAGCATCGGAGAGGGGAAAAGGGCTGAAGCGGCGGCGCTGGTTCCCAGGATGAGGTCGAGGACCACCAGAGGGGTCACGGAGAGGGTAGCCACCGGCTGCGGCAATATCTATGTAACGGTTAATTCCGATGAGGAAGGCATCTGCGAGGTCTTCTCCAGCCTGGGCAAGGCGGGTGGCTGTGCCTCAGCGCAGCTTGAGGCCATCTGCAGGCTCATCTCGCTGGCGCTGCGGTCGGGCGTGGATGTAGCCTCGGTGGTGAAGCATCTCAAAGGCATCCGCTGTCCTGCCATCGCCTGGGAGGAGGGTCATGCCGTGCTCTCCTGCCCCGATGCCATTGGCGGGGTGCTGGAGAGGCAGCTCAAGGGCACGAGTCCGAAGGTCAATCCCGATGGACATGGCGAGGCGACGAATTTTGGCGGTCAGTGCCCCGAATGTGGAGGCATGTTGATCTATCAGGAGGGGTGCCACATCTGCCCATCCTGCGGATACACAAAATGTAGCTAGGGAAAGGAGCCATGCTCGATAATTTGATAATCATGGGCATGGGGGGATTTTTCCTCATCATGGCCCTCATCTTCTTTCTCTGGGCTAGAGGCGAGGAGAGGGGCCTTAACTACGGCCTTTCCCAGCGCCGGGACCTCCGGGAGTTCCTCACCCGCTGGCCGATGCGCATCGAGCCCGGGGCGCTGAGGGTCGGGGGGTGGCTCTCGGTTATCATAGGTTTGCTTTTGATCATTATCGGTGGCCTGCTTTTGCTTTGAGTCAATAACTAGAGGAGGGCGGAGTTGACACAGAAAAACAAAACCGAGGGCAAGGCAGTGGCGAAGGAAGGGCTGAGCCTGGAGCAGTTCCAGAAGCGCCTCGACAACCTAGATGCTCGCCTCGATGCCATTGACAGCATGGTCACTGCCGTTGCCGAGAGGATAGTGATGCGCCCCCTGAGATTGGAGATAACGTGCCCCAACTGCGGCAAAATCATAGACATCGGCATAGTGGGCGATCAAAAGATGTTAAGATAAGGAAGGCAGAGGCACTACAGGCCGAAATGGCAATGAGATGACATGGAACGAACAGGCAAGGCGAAAGCTCTCGAAGGAGCAGGGCACCATCTATAAAGATTGGGGTGGCAAGGTCCCTATAGCCCTAATCTACCCCAACACCTATTACCTCGGTATGTCGAACCTCGGCTTTCAAACTATTTATGGATTACTCAATAGCTACGACAACATCGTCTGTGAGCGTGTCTTCTGGGACGGGAGTGATAGGGCGCAAAAAAGCCTTGAATCGCAGCGCCCCCTCAATGATTTCGCTGTCCTCGCCTTCTCTATTTCCTACGAACTGGACTACTTCAATGTGGTCGAGATTCTCAAATCAAGCGCCATCCCCCTTTTTGCCGCTGACCGCAGCCAAGCCCATCCCCTGGTGATCGCCGGCGGGCCATGCATCATCGCCAACCCGGAGCCTCTTTCGCCCTTTTTCGACTGCTTCGCTATCGGAGAGGCAGAGGCTATACTGCCCTCGATACTGGATGGCCTCGCCGGGGGCATCGCAGGTGATAGAGAAGAGCTGCTCCAGATGCTGGCCTCACTTCCTGGGATTTATGTTCCCCGCCTTTATGATGGCAAAGCCATCTCCCGGCAATGGGTGCCAGACATCGATGATTTTGCCACCACCTCGGTGATCTTGACCCCGGACACGGAACTGGGCAATATGTACCTGGTGGAGGTTGCCCGCGGCTGCAGGTGGGGTTGCCGCTTCTGCCTCGCCGGCTTTTTATTTCGACCTTTTCGTTTTCGCTCCCTGGATAACCTGCTGGCTCAAGCTGAGGTCGGCCTCAGGTATGAAAAAAGGATCGGGCTTCTGGCGGCTGCGGTCTCAGATCATCCTGATATAGAAGAACTCATGATCCGGCTACGCCAGATGGGAGCCCAGCTCTCGGTTAGCTCCCTCAGAGTTCACCCCCTGTCGTCGGTGGCGCTCAGGGCGCTTGCCGAAGGCGGGGCGCAGACCATCGCCCTCGCCCCTGAGGCAGGCTCCGAGAGATTGCGCACCGTGATTAATAAAGGGATAGTGGAGAAGGATATCTATGAGGCCATAGATAAGGTTGCAGAGCATGGCCTGAGGCAGATCAAGCTCTATTTTATGATCGGCCTGCCTACGGAAACCGATGATGATGTCGAGGAGATGGTGAAGCTGGCCCTCGCTCTGAAGGAGCGCGTCGATAGCAAGGGTAAAGGGAGCCATATTATCCTTAATGTAGCTCCATTTGTGCCCAAGGCGGGAACCCCCTTCCAGTGGCTTCCGATGGCCGAGGCCCAAATCCTCAGCCGTCGCTTGTCCACAATCAAAAACAGACTTAGACCCAAGGGCATCGAGATCAAGGCCGATAGCGTAGCCTGGGCAGTAGTCCAGGGGGTGCTTTCACGAGGCGACGCGAGGCTGGCTCAGGCGCTGGCGAGGATGGAGGGAAGGTCGCTTTCCTCATGGCGCAGGGCACTAGAGGAGTGTTCCATAGATGCTGATTTTTATGTCAACCGACAGCTCTCCCCTACCGAAAGGCTGCCCTGGTCGATGCTGGATTCTGGGGTTGAGCCTCGCTATCTAGAATTGGAGCTGGCGAAGGTGGGTCGTGGTGAGGAGACCGCACCCTGCCCGCTGGCGGGGTGTCATGAGTGCGGGGTATGCTGATTATGGATATCGAGCGAAATCTTCGAGAGCTGGAAAGGCGCATTGACAGGGCCGCCGAAAGAGCGGGGAGGTCGCCTGCTGACATCACCATCGTAGCCGTGACCAAGGGGGTGGCGGTTGAAGCTATTGAGGCTGCCATCAAGGCAGGCATCAGGCACATTGGCGAGAATAGGGTTCAGGAGGCAAGGGCGAAGATAGAGCGCCTGTCCACCCTTGAACTGCAGCCAATGTGGCACATGGTGGGACACCTTCAGACCAATAAGGTCAAGACAGCAGTTCAAATTTTTGATATAATCCATAGCATCAACTCGCTTAGACTAGCGGAGGCGGTGAGCCAGCGTGCCCAAGCTATTATTCCCGTATTGCTCCAGGTCAATGTCTCTGGGGAGGGGACGAGGAGCGGCTTTTCAGTGGCAGAGCTACCCCAGGCGGCGGAGGAGATCGCTCACCTGCCCCGGCTGGAGGTGAAGGGGCTGATGACCATCGCCCCTATGGTGGCGGATACTGAGGAGGTTCGCCCTATCTTTCAAAGATTGCGCCAGTTGCGGGATGAATTGGGCTTGGAGCACCTCTCCATGGGGATGACCGATGACTTCGAGGTGGCGGTGGAGGAGGGGGCAACAATGGTGAGAATCGGTCGCGCCATTTTTGGCCAGCGAAGGTGAACTGACCTCGTCAACCACAGCCTGAAGTTCGAAAAAGGAGCGGATAGTGAAGATAGCCTTCATCGGTGGTGGGATCATGGGGGAGGCGATGATCAAGGGGGTCCTGGGCCAGGGGGTGGCCAGGCCCCAGGACATCACCGCCAGCGATGTAGACCGTGAGCGCCTTTCCACTCTGAGCCATGGCTATGGCATCAAGGCTTCGGCCAGCAATCGTGAAGCGATAGAGGGCTCGGAGGTTGTTGTTCTCGCCATCAAGCCCCAGAACCTGAAACAGGTGATGGATGATTTGCAAGGTCAGGCCAAGGAGCAGCTATTCCTTTCCATTGTTGCCGGAGCGAGTATGGCCACAATTAGCAAAGGCTTAGAGCACAACTTGGTGGTGCGCGCCATGCCCAATACCCCAGCTCAGATCGGCGAGGGGATCACGGTATGGACCGCCAGCGATGAAGTGAGCCAGGGGCAAAAGGAAATGGCACAGTCCATCCTGGGGGCATTGGGCAGGGAAATCTATGTCAACGATGAGGAATACATCGATATCGCTACCGCAGTCAGTGGCAGCGGCCCTGCCTATATCCTCCTCATCATCGAAGCGCTGGTCGATGCTGCGGCACATATTGGCTGGCCCCGGGAGACGGCGATGGAGTTGGTGCTTGAGACGGTGCTGGGGACAGCACGCCTGGTCAAGACGACGGGAAAACAGCCCGCGGTGCTGAGAAAGATGGTCACATCTCCGGGGGGGACGACGGAAGAGGCTTTGCACCAGCTAGAGGAGGGTGGCTTTAGAGACCTCATCGATCGTGCCGTCGTTGCCGCCTATGAGAAAGCAAAAATCCTGGGGGGCGAATGAGCGCCTTCCGAGAGTTTATCGCGATTTTGTGCAACGTGCTCGCCCTTATCATCTTTATCCGTGCTATTCTCACCTGGTTTCCCATCTCTCGCCGCAACCCGATAGTAGCTTTCCTCGATTATATTACCGAGCCCATCCTGGCCCCCTTGCGCCGCATAATCCCCAGGATTGGCATGATCGACATCACCCCCATGATAGCTATCATCATTTTGCTAATCATCGCGTCTATCATATAAATGTATAAGAAGATCGATTTGCATATTCACACCCCTGAATCCTCGTGCTATGTAGACCATGTAATGCCTGAGGCCAACATCGAAACCTCACTGGAGGAAATCGTAGATGCTGCCATCGCCGCCGGTCTCGATGCCATGGCCATCACTGATCACAACAGCGCTGAGTCTGTTGAAAAGGTGAGGCAGATAGCGGGGGAGAAGGGGTTATATATTTTCCCCGGCGTGGAGATATCTGCCAGAGGAGGGCATGCCCTTGCCATCTTTGATGGCGATACCCCGGTTGAGATACTATACCATCTGATAGAGATCCTTGGCTTCGCTGATGAGGAGCGGGGTCAAGGCTTCTGTGAGACCGAGCTCTGGCTTGATGAGGTGTTTTGGCGGATAGAG
>JADFVG010000121.1 GCA_015222405.1 Chloroflexota bacterium | reverse complement strand
TCGCCGCACTGGAAACCACCGCTCCGGACAAGAGGGGGGAGATTCAGCTCACCGATGGCTTGAAGCAACTGCTGCAAAAGCAAGCGGTTTACGGTTATGAGTTTGAGGGCCAACGCTACGATGCCGGCAAGACCCTGGGCTTGCTCAAGGCGACAGTAGCCCTGGCTCTAAACCACCCTGAAATAGGTGCTGAATTCAAGGAGTTCCTGCGCGGGCTTGCTGCTGACCTTTAAGCCGAACATCCTGAAAGAAAAAGCCCCCCCCCGCCAATGTGGGAGGCTTTTTTATTAGCGGAGAAAAGTCGAAACTAAATAACTAGGTTTTTGCTAGCTTTCTCGTGAGCCGGAGACTAAACCAGCCAGTGATGCCGCTAAAGAGCAGAATAAATCCGCCCACTCCGGCGCCGGTGAGCGTTACCGTGTTAACCGAGCTGGCTGTAAAAGCACGGGTGAACATTGCTTCCACAGCTGCCATATCCTCGCCGAACGACTCGATAATTTGGCCTGCCATAACGCTGGACCGGGTGGCAGGCATAAAGTCAATATGGGCAAAGCCTGTGAGCCAGGGGCCGGTTACCAGCCAGGCGCCTGCTAGCACTAACAAGCTGGTAATAGCCCGTCGAACGTTCATTGGCGCACTGCGCCACCTCTCCCAGAGTACGGCAGCTATTATGGCGATGACTGCCGGCATGAAGTAGGGCCAGTAGAAGTATGGTGAAAATTCGGAGTTGATGGAGGTAAAGAGAACTATCAGTCCTCCCAGTATCGCCAGAATCCAGAAGCGGTCCAGAGCAGAACTAATTGATAACTCGCGCCGTACGTCATCCTCAACTTCGGCCATATGCTATCCTCCTTATTTATTAAAATCCCGTGAACTGGAACTGAAGCCCGATAACTTATGAGTCGAGATGCGACTCTCAGGTCCCTGACCTGAGCCAGCTCTGTCATAAAACTTCCTCAGATTGCTTATCTGGTGGGGAAGAGGAGACTCGAACTCCTACGCCCGAAGGCACATGATCCTAAGTCATGCTCGTCTACCGGTTCCGACACTTCCCCAGTGGTGAGCCGCACAGGACTCGAACCTGTAACCCACTGATTAAGAGTCAGTTGCTCTACCGATTGAGCTAGCGGCCCCAAAGTTAAGATACCATAGCATAGCGAGGTATCAATGTCAAGCGGTTCTTAATTCAGCCCATCTTTCTATGGCGACTGAGAGGCGAGGACACCAGCGACCGCCCAGTTCTCCTTTGCCACGTCCTTAAAAATGACGATGGTGGACTCCGGGGTGGTATGGGCAATGGTGACCACCGCCTCGGTGATAACCCGGGCCAGCTCCGCTTTCTGAGCCTGAGTCCTCCCCGGCCACATCTCCACCTTCACTATGGGCATAAGATCACCTCCTTCACCTCTTGCCAACAAATTCCTGTGATAGTATATTATATCTGAGCCTCGGGGAGGAAGTCAGTATGGGTCCAAGCTTTTGGTTTCGGGCGAAACGCAGGATCAAGAAGATGCTGGGTAAGAACATTATCCTCTGCGATAGCTGCAAATGGGATTGGCGGGGTGCCTGCCATAATCCTGAACGCCCTAATGCTACTTGGTGCTCCGACTACGAAAAGCGCGGGACATGAAATTATGCCTCCGGCTCAATCCACGCAGTCATAGCCCTCGCTTTCACTATATCAGCTTTTCTCTGATTTGACCACAGGTTGTCGCCCCTAAGGAAAGCAGGTATAATCTTGCCGTGAAGGTTTCAGAACTGGGGGAATTTGGACTCATCGAGCTCTTGGCTCAAATTGCCACTAAATCAAGGGGTGAGGCACTCCTGGTGGACATTGGCGATGATGCTGCTGCTTGGCACGCTCCAGCCTCAATTCAGCTTGCCACCACCGATGCCCTGATTCAGGATGTCCACTTCACCCTGAGCCTGATAACCTGGTCCGAGCTGGGATGGAAGGCATTGGCGGTGAACCTCAGCGACATCGCTGCCATGGGAGGGACGCCAAAATATGCCTTGGTCTCGCTGGGCTTACCCCCAGATACTGAGGTAGAGGATGTGGCCCAGCTTTATCAGGGGATGGCGGAGCTGGCGCGCCGCTATGATGTTGCCATTGCGGGTGGCGATGTAGTCACTGCGCCCCTTGTCGTCCTCAGCGTGGCTGTAATCGGCACCGCAGAAAGCGATGTCCTCACCCGCTCAGCGGTAGCCCCTGGAGACCGGATCGCAGTCACCGGATATTTGGGGGCGTCAGGAGCGGGGCTGGTTATGCTCAAAAAAGGGCTGCAACTCGATGAAGAAACCACCACATGCTTGAGGGAGGCTCATCTTAAGCCCTATCCCCGCGTCGCAGAAGGGCAGGTACTGGCCCAGCATGGGGTGAGGGCTGCCATAGACCTGAGCGATGGTCTGGTCAGCGACCTGGCTAAGGTGTGCAAGGCAAGCAATGTGGGGGCTCGTCTCTTCTGCCACCAGATACCTATTCATCCTCTGGTGCGCAAGTCTTTTGGGGACGATTGCCTGAATTTAGCGTTGTCAGGGGGCGAGGACTACGAGCTTCTGTTCACAGGTAGCGTTGAAGTTATAGATAGGGTTAAGGGGCTGATGTCCTGTCCCCTGTCAGTGATTGGTGAGATAGTCAGCGAGGAGCCGGGCAAGGTAAGGCTGTTCGATGAGCAGGGAAAAGAAATCGGGATAGAAAGGGGAGGCTGGGAGCACTTCGCACCCGGGAGTGATGATGAGCTTTCTAAACCTGGCTACTAAGAGCCCGGAGGGAACCCAGAGGCTGGGCACCATATTGGGCCAACTAGCCCAACTAGGCGACGTTTTCCTGTTGGGAGGAGGACTAGGGGTAGGGAAGACCTGCCTCACTCAGGGTATTGCTTGGGGGTTGGGTGTCGAAGGTTATGCCACCAGTCCCTCGTTTGTCGTCATTAACCAATATCAGGGGAGGCTCCCCTTTTATCACATCGACCTCTATCGCCTGGACCGCATTGAAGAGGTTATTGAGCTCGGTCTCGACGACTATCTTTATGGCAGAGGGGTTTGCGTTGTCGAATGGGCAGAAAAGGCCCTGGATGTGCTCCCCAAGGAGCATCTGCTGGTGAAAATAAGTTTTCTCTCCGATACCGGCCGTATTTTCGTTCTCAGACCCAGTGGCCAGCGATATGTTGAGCTGCTTTCCCAACTTAATACTGCGCAAAGGATGAAAAAGTGGAGCTTGCCATAGATACCTCGACTGAGATTGCCACCATCGCCATCTCTCAGTGCGGAGAGGTTGAGGCCGAGATGTCATGGCCTTCGGGGCAGAGTCACACCGTTGAGCTTGTGCCCAACCTGCTCCATCTACTCCAGCAAGCCAAGAAGAACCTTCACCAGATCGATGCCATCATCGTGGCCAAGGGGCCGGGAAGCTTCAACGGGCTGCGGGTCGGCGTGGGCACAGCCAAGGGGCTGGCCTTTGC
>JADFVG010000120.1 GCA_015222405.1 Chloroflexota bacterium | reverse complement strand
TTGCCTCAATAGCCAAAGCAGGCATGGCACCAACGTGATCAGCCGTATCCAGTACGTCAAAGAAAACCCGAGAGGCCTGGAAACTCTGCACCGTCTTCTTATCAAGGATCTGAACCAGATCACGGCACGCCTTTTAAGAACAGGTGGCCTCAACCCAAACGACATCTTTGTTGCCGTCGCTGCAGGTAACACCACCATGCAGCACTTTCTGCTAACCTTGAACCCATCAGGGATTGCCGAAGCACCCTTCTCACCTGTTTTGACCGATGGACTGATTGTGAAAGCGGCAGACGTTGGTCTCGAATTACACCCCGAAGCCCTGTTCTACGTGATGCCTGCCAAATCCGGTTACATTGGCGGAGATTTGATCAGTGGCATTCTCGCCTCCGGCGCCGCGGAGCAGGAGGATGAAATTATATTGGGGCTGGACCTGGGCACCAACGGGGAGATCTTCCTTGGGAATGGCAAAAGATTGTTGACATGTTCTGCCGCTGCTGGCCCCGCTTTAGAGGGCGCTAGGATTTCCGATGGAATGATCGCTAGGTCCGGGGCAATCGAAGCCGTCAGTTTAGAAGAAGGCAGCCTTCATTATCAGGTCATTGGCAATATCAATCCTAAAGGGATTTGTGGGAGCGGATTGGTGGATTTGGTTGCCGTGCTCGTGCAATGTGACATCATTGACAACGAGGGCTTGATTCGCCCCTCTCAGGAAAAAGCAGTGCAGGGCTTGAGTTCAAGGGTAGTCAATCGGTCGGCGGTCTATGACTTTCTTGTCGCTTCCGCAGATGAAAGCGACAACCACAGGCCAATCTATCTCACTCAGAAAGACGTTCGCGAAGTTCAGCTCGCGAAGGGGGCTATCGCGGCCGGTATAAAAACCTTGATGGACGAAATGGGGATTGGGACTGAGGACATTCACCGTGTGTATCTCGCAGGTGCGCTTGGAAATTACGTTAACCATCACAGCGCCATGCGCATCGGCCTCATTCCCCGGTTCGCTCCGGAGATTGTCACGTCGTTAGGTAACGCCGCTAGCACGGGGGCTTCCATGGTCCTCTTGTCCAAGGATTACTGGCAGATGGCTAATAAGCTTGCCGACTTCATTGAGCACGTCGAGCTGTCTTCCCGTCACGACTTCAATCAATATTTTATCGAGCATATGGATTTTCCCGAAGAGAATCCTTTGAGATAGCCACTGGAGGAAAAATGAGGGGGAGTTCAACCATAGGAATTGTCGGTGCTGGTGGTGACGGAGTAGTAGTGCTGGGCAGTTTGCTGCAGAGACTTGCCGCCTCCCAAGGGTATTTTAGCCAGATGCCAAGGTATTATGGAGCCCAGATAAGAGGCGGAGGTTCAGCAATAAAACTGAGTTTGGATACCGAGTGTCTCTCCCTGCCAAAAGATAGTCTAGATATTATGATATGTTTTGATTGGGAAAAGTATTTAGAGTTTGACCAAGAGCTGTTACTAAGAGGAGACACCTTGGTCTTTTACGAAAATGACCCCCCAAGGGGAATCAATTTGCCGGAGAGATCTTTTCAGGTTGGTTTTTCCAGGAAGAGCCAGGAGGTAACCGGGTCGGCTCTAAACAAGAATATCGTAGCATTGGGACTACTGAAGAGAATCCTGGCTCTTTCCCAAGATCGGGTGAAGGAGGCTATTGACGAGGACGAAGAATTAAACCTGTTAAAGGAGAATCTCTCAGCTCTCGAAGCAGGAGAATGCTTGTTTTC
>JADFVG010000015.1 GCA_015222405.1 Chloroflexota bacterium | reverse complement strand
CTCATAAAGCTGACTCAGCACCTCTTCCCTGAGCATCGACTCCGGGCTTCCTTGTTTCCATATCTTTCCTTCTTTCATCAGGATAAGGCGATGGCACATAGGGGGCAATTGTCTAATGTCATGAGTGACAAGCAAAGTAGTCATATGGTATTCCTTGTGAATAAGCTGTATGAGGCTCATTATCTCTCGCTGAGCTTTCGGGTCTATTGAAGCTGTCGGCTCATCGAGAAGAAACATCTCAGGCTGCTGAACCAAAGCTCGGGCTATGGCTGCCTTCTGGTATTCGCCTCCGGATAGATGCCCTATTGGGCGTCGGGATAAATGGGCCATGCCGACCATTTCCAACACGTTATCTACTGCTTCCCATTGAGCCCGTGTCGGCCGACGGAATAGTCCCAGGCGACCATAGCATCCCACCATCACCGTCTCTCTAACATTGATGGGCAGTCTGGGGTCGACATTTTGCACCTGAGCCACATAGCCTATGCACTTCCTTAGATTAATGCTGTTTCTCCCATTTAGCCGCGACCCCAATACCCAGGCTTGGCCATGAATCAATTTGCCCAGGCCATTGAGCACTGTAAGCAAGGTGGTCTTGCCGGCGCCATTGGGTCCGATGATGCCGATGAACTCTCCCTTCCTTACCTCCAGAGATACACCCTGTAAAGCCACATCTTCCCTGTAGGAAACCACAGCGTCTTGAATCTTGATGACTGTGTCATCCATGCTACTGCCTCCATTCGGCCAAAGCGTCCAATAATAAGTCAACGTTCTTGTCTATTGCCTTTTCCCAGATTTCGGTGTTATCGAAGCCACCCGGGAAGTTGGATATAGTTACCTGAATCGCCCCAATATCCTGTGCCATAATCTTACTGGTCGCTGCGGCACCGCTCTGGAGATTATCGATCACTAAAGCCACCCCGGCCTCCCTAGCTTCAACCACCAGGTGTTCTACTTCCGCCACACTCAAGTCTTCGGGCCGACCATAGGTAGCCACGATGTCAAACCCGGCCCATCCTACAAACCCTGCCTGCATCTCAGCGCAGATTACCTTCACCTCCTCTACTCCGGCTTCCAGCAATATACTCTTTACTTCCCCGCCTTTAGCCAGAATCGCTTGCACCCTTTCTGCGGCTTTCTCCTGATAATACGCTGCGTTTTCCTCGTCTAGCTCGCCCAGGGCTTGAGCAATCTCATCTACCGCCTCAGCCTGAACCGGTGGTGTCATCCAATTGCCTGTAATATTGATGACCGTGATAATGAGGTCGGGGTTCTGTGCAGCTTCAATGAGTCCGGTGACATTCTCGTAATTTTGCTGATAATTGTGAACAAAGAAAGCTTTGCTGTTGGCCAGCGCCTCAATATCGCTTGGCTTCACATCGTAGTGTCCCGGACACATGCCGGGCGGTATAAAGGGACGAGATTCCAGTTTGCCACCAGCCACATCCTGAATAATGTTGCTGATAAACGCACTACCACCTACAATATCAACCGAAGGTTGGGCACGCTGAGCACGGACCAAGAACGTCACCAAAACCCCCAGCAGCACTGCTACCAAGAAGCCTAACAGAATTCTCTTTCTCATGATTCCTCCTTTCAAGACACTAGCGCTTCCAATCGATTGCAGTTACTAGGGGAAGATTAATCGCTTTCCAGTTGTATCTGAGATTTCAGGAAATCTACCTGGCGCACCTTGCCCTGGAAAACCCTCTTTTCTCCGAATAGGGTCTCTACCTCTACTTGCCCCTCAGCAATGCTCATACGTGCGATATCCTCCAGAATGGGCTTGTCGCCTTCTTTAGCCTTATAAAGCTTGGCCATACACATCCTAGTGCCTCCCCTTGCTCTTTGACAGGGCTTGTTTTGCTTTCATGAGTTCGTTGCTAACCGCAGCCATCTTAGTGGCTGCTTTCTGTAACTGTTGTGCTACCTCAGTGGATGATGAGGCAGCTTCGTCAGCCCAATCACGGAACTCTCTCTCATGCTCGCTGTTATGTTCAATCCAATAGTCAAGCAGGATGTGCAGTTTTTCTTGAACGTCATCCACAGCAATGCTTTTGTTCACAATGGTTGGTTAGGCTTTGTTTCCTTTTTTTCTACGACACCCACTGCACATCCCCGAAATGGCCAGGTGCCTTAAATCGGCATCAAAGCCATATTCACGAAGCAGAGCATCTTTCAATGGGTGCAGTGCAGACTCTTCCAGGTCCGTGATCTTGCCACAGCTCTGGCAAACAAGATGGTGGTGATGTCCCTTCTCGGCGACATGATAGCGAACACGCCCTTCGCCAAAGTCTGTTTCCGTAACCAGGTTCAGTTTCTTCAGCAATTCCAGGGTGCGATAAACAGTTGATATATTGGCATAGGGATGACGACTGTGTAACTGCTTGTATATCTCTTCAGCGCTGATGTGCCTCTCGGTATTGTGAAGTGCCTCGATGACCAGCATGCGCTGGAGGGTTAAGCGATGCCCGTTCTTCTGAAGGATTTCGTGGCAGCTCATTGCCGGAGAATATTATAACCAGGCCGCAAAATTATTGCAATAAGTTGCTAATGCAACTGATCGCTCATTCCTGTCTTCATAAATGGCTATGACAGACGCATGGAATGGCAACTTCAGAAGGGGCTTCGCTCTGTTTGATGAACGAGTCTTTTATCCACTCTGGCTGTACTGCAAAACAGCCCACTGACCAAGCAGAGCGACTGCCGCTCGGGCGAGTTACTTCGCTCTCTTCTTGCTTTCTACCAGCAAGGTAACCGGCCCATTATTATGAATCTCCACCAGCATATGCTCCTGGAAAAGCCCCGTTTCTACTTTAAGCCCTGTGGAGCGGACTTGCTCCACAAAGAACCCATACAATTCCTCCGCCACGTCCGGCGGAGCTGCCTCGGTGAAGCTGGGTCGTCTCCCCTTGCGTGAATCAGCCAGGAGAGTGAATTGGCTTATGACTAGAACATCTCCCCCTATTTCCAGCGCTGAGAGGGCAAACCTACTCGCTTCGTCGGCAAAGATACGCACGTTAGCTACTTTATTCGCCAGGTAACGGGCGTCTTCCCTTGAATCATCCAGGGCGACGCCAAGAAAGACCACAAGCCCCTGGCCAATTTCACCTACTACGTCCTCATTCACGCTCACCGAAGCTCTGAAAACCCGCTGCACTAACGCTTTCATCCTTGTCCAGCATATTACAGTTGTGCTAGCTTATCAAACCTGTTTCCGCTCCTGTTCTGGCGCATAATGCCTGATTCATAGCGGACCTGATCGGTGCGGTGGCCCCGGGATCTGGTAATGCGTTATGCGTTCATGAGGGGATGGTTTGAGGCGTGTCCCGTAACATGCTATTGTATAAAACGGCTTCCTGGCGGGGGAGTGTCGGAATTGGCAGACGAGCAT
>JADFVG010000119.1 GCA_015222405.1 Chloroflexota bacterium | reverse complement strand
GCCGTTTCTTACCGGGCCTAGGGGAACACGCCTCTGATAGTCATGGCAGCTGCCAATTGGCGCAGTGCAGTCATATAAGCTGCCGTTCTCATGTCGACTTTCTCACGCTGGCTGATGTGTAATACCTCGGCAAAGGCATTAGTCATCAATTTCCGCAAGTAGTTATTTACTTCTGCTTCATCCCAGAAGAAGGATTGCAGACCCTGGACCCACTCCAGGTATGATACTATCACGCCGCCCGCGTTGGCCAGTATGTCAGGAGCAATGAATATGCCTTTATTACAGAGAATCTTGTTTGCATCGGGCGTAGTTGGACCGTTGGCGCCTTCTACGATTATCCTTGCTTTTACCGAAGGGGCGTTAGCTTTGACCAGCGCTTGTTCAAGAGCTGCTACTACCAAGATATCGCATTTTAGCTCCAAGAGTTCAGCATTGGTTACTGTTTCGCCATTCCTGAAGCCGATCACTGAACCTGTCTCTTTCTTCTTAGCGAGCAAGCCTTCGAGGTCTAGACCCTTGGGGTTGTAAACGCCGCCCTTGGAATCGCTTATTGCTATTACCCGGCAACCCTCTCCCGCTAGAAGCTCAGCAGCCGTCGCCCCCACATTTCCGCAGCCTTGAACGACAACCGTTGCTTCCGTGAGGTCTACACCCAAATGGTTGGCTGCTAGCAAAGCACTGACGGTGCAGCCGCGCCCGGTGGCCTCGAACCTACCCTTACTACCACCTATTTCCAGAGGTTTGCCGGTGACGACTGCTGGCACGGAATAACCCCTTCCCGTGCTGTAAGTGTCCATAATCCAGGCCATGATCTGAGGGCTAGTGCCTACGTCAGGAGCAGGGATATCGCTTTCAGGCCCCATTAGAATTGCGATTTCAGCGGCGTAGCGCCGAGTCAACCTTTCGAGCTCACCCTGAGACAGAGTCTTTGGGTCGCACACCACAGCTCCCTTGGCACCACCATAGGGGACATTGACAACCGCGGTCTTCAAAGTCATCAAGGCCGCCAGGGCTCTTACCTCACCCAGGGTGACGTCAGGGTGGTAACGGATGCCTCCTTTGGCGGGGCCTCGGCTATGGTTGTGCACCACCCTGAAGCCGGTGAAGACCTTTACTTCCCCATCATCCATCTTTACCGGGAAATGGATCGTCAACTCCCGCTCGCATTCCATCAGTCTTACGCGGCAGCTGTCAGGGATATCGATCCGCTCGCAAGTATCATTAATCAGCCTCCTTACATTTTCGAACACTTGTTTTTCTTCGCTTGTAGGCATTGGTTTATCTCCTGTTACCTCCTTATATCTTTGTTGACCTTGTTCAGTATGGTCTTTCCTGGTCAGATACCACTTCATAATTCCCAATGTGCACGTGCGTCATCCCTGCCTCCTTATCTTTCAACTGGGCCTAATCTATTCTAGGGGAGTTCATCGATCTCAACATCTCTCCTCTTTTAAGCTAAGATCCTCTCCGCCTCTTCCATATCCGCCTCCATCACATGGGGGATGCCGGAGACTTCTGCCGCCTCATGAGTGAGGGCAACGATATCGCCACGGTCAAGGAACCCGAGGGCAAACTTGCGGCTTCCAGCCATGAGCTGGCGTAGTCCCTGGGCAAGCCGCTCGTAGTAAGTGTAGAGCCCGATAGCCGAGGTTGGGATCCTCTCGTAATCTTTGCCATATTCTCTCCTCAGCCCCTCAGCAGTAACAAAGATAGCTTCCCTCGTTTTGCCAAATCGCTGGAGATAAACAGGAAGTTGTCCGCTGTTTATCGATTCACCGATAGTCTTACCAACCATAACTGCAGCGAGAGGTGCTCTTGCCATGCCTATTGCTTTCACATAGGGAGCACCAAGTGCCAAGCCCTTAAATATCTGGTCTTCCAAAACAAATCCACCTGCAATTACAATGTCAGGCACATATTCGCCTTTCGCGGCCAAACGACTACAATATTTGTGGAGCAGCGACCATAGTTCTATACCAGGCACACCCCACTCGTTCATCATACGCCACGGGCTCATGCCGGTACCAGCACCTGCAGCATCAACGGTGATATAGTCGATATTTGCCATAGAGGAGAACTTGACTGCACGCGCAAGGTCTGCAGGTCTGTAGGCACCAGTCTTCAGCGACACATATCTAGCGCCAGCCCTCCGCAATTTAGCGACAGTCTCAAGGAAGCCCTCTTTGGTGACCATACCAACCCGTGAGTGCCTCTCAAACTCAGTAAAAACGCCTTTCCTGAAATCGTCTATCGTGGCGGGATCAAACGGGTCAGGAAGAACAATGTAGCCTCGTCTCTTGAGGAGTTGTGCCTTTTCAAGGCTCTTGATTTTGACCTCACCACCTATATCCTTGGCTCCTTGTCCCCATTTCAATTCTACCGCATTAATCCCGAGTCTCTCTATGGCGTACTCTAGTACACCAAGTCGACCCTCTTCAACGTTTTCCTGCACAACGATAGCACCGTAACCATCACGCTGCCATTCCCGATAAAGCTTTACACGCCTCTCAAGGTCAGGCGAATGAACGATTTTCCCCTTCTCTATCTTTGAGTCGGCATCCATTCCACATACATTCTCACCGATGGTAAGTATTGTGCCTGTCAGTGCGGAACCAATGGCCAGACCTTCCCAGTTCTGCTTGGCGACATTGGTAGAACCCAGACCAGGAATGACAAGTGGCAGGCGTAACTTGATTCCCCTATCGTGACCTAGCCTTGTCTCGAGATCCACATTTGGAAAGATGGCCTTATCGGAGTCTGCTTCTATACCAAAAGCCCCAACCACTGTTCCCATTATGCTAAAATGAGACAGGTCAATGGGGTAGGCCTTCTGGGATGCAGTAGTAATAATACCAAACGGCTGTGGGTAAATAACCTCGTGACCGCGGTACGCGCTCTTACCGATTTCGCACATACCGATACAGCCTTCCACACAGGTGACGCACATTCCACTTATCGGGCACCAGTCGCCACCTGTCCTGTTCTTAGACAGTGTGGCAGCTGTAGCGTTATACCTAGTCAGTGTCATGTCTGACCTCCTTTCATCTTTTTCCAGATCGCTTTATTTCTTGATTGCACTTTCGTTACTAGTAGACTTTATGGCCCTGCGGGCCAACACTCTCCGAACATCCTGTACATACAGGACAGGTCTCCACAGGTGCAAGATTCTGACATCCTCCGCAGAGACCATCGATGAGGTTCCCCGCTGTACAGGCTCGTTCGCAAACCGGACATATCCACTCGCAACCACCACAATTGCGGCACTCCTCGGGAGTGAGATCAAAAGCGGTTGTTACCCGCCGCGATGTGCCACGCCCAACAAACCCAATACCACCAGATTTCATCTGTTCTTCGCAGTAACGCACGCAAAGTCCGCAGAGAATACAGCCCCTGTCTTTTATCTTGAAACGAACCCTGTTGATACCCATATTCGCAGCCATGTCTTGCAGCGTCTTGGAGTTTGGGCACGAACTAAGCAACAGTTCCACAATTAGCTTCCGAGCTCTCGTCACCTTCCCTGAGTTAGTAAGGATTACCTGTCCCGGTTCTACCGGCAGGGTACAAGATGCCTCCAGTGATGAGCGATTGCTCTTAACCACCTCGACTATGCAGACGCGGCAAGCGCCGTAAGGGCTGAGACCAGGATGATAGCAGAGAGTTGGAATTATGATACCCATTTCTCCTGCTGCTTCAAGAACTGTAGTCCCCTCCAGCGCCCTCGTTTTGATTCCATCAATACTTAGTTCAACCATGCTTTCCCTTCTTTACGAAACTGTGATCGCCTCGAACTTGCAGCTGTCGCTGCAAAGCCCACACTTGATACACTTCTCCTGCTCGATCTTGTACGGCTTTTTCTTCTCTCCTGATATCGCCCCCTGTGGACATTCTCTGGCGCACACTCCACAGCCGGTGCACTTCTCCTCATCGATGGTGAAGGTAATAAGTGCCTTGCAGACGCCTGCCGGGCAGCGTTTCTCTCTTATATGAGCCTCATATTCATCCCGGAAGTATCTGATAGTTGAAAGAACAGGGTTCGGCGCTGTACCACCCAGAGCACAAAGAGAGGTCTCCTTTATGACACCGCCAAGTTCCTCCAGAAGATCGATATCTTCTTCTTTACCTCTTCCTTCTGCTATGCCCGTGAGGATATCAAGCATCCTGTCCAGTCCCTCGCGACACGGCACACATTTGCCGCAGGATTCTTCCGTCAGGAATCTGACGAAATATCTGGCTACGTCCACCATACAGGTATCCTCATCCATAACTATCATTCCACCTGAGCCCATCATTGATCCTGCCTCAGTAAGCCTGTCGAAATCAACAGGCAGGTCAATCAGGCTCTCAGGAATACAACCGCCTGACGGCCCTCCTGTTTGGACAGCTTTGAATCTCTTGCCGTTGGGGATTCCACCACCGATGTCGTAGATTATCTCTCTCAGCGTGATGCCCATTGGCACCTCAATGAGTCCCGTATTGTTTATCTTGCCCACCAGAGAGAATATCTTTGTGCCCTTGCTCCCGTCAGTACCGATTTGTGAATACCAGTCGGCACCGCCGTTTATTATGACAGGCACATTTGCCCAGGTTTCGACGTTATTGAGGTTAGTGGGCTTGCCGTTAAGCCCACAAATAACAGTGTGCACGTGCTTGGGGCGCGGTTCGCCTATCTTGCCCTCCAAGGAGGCCATTAGTGCAGTAGATTCGCCGCAGACGAAGGCACCTCCACCTCGTGAGGTCCTGATATCGAAGTCGAAACCAGAGCCGAGGATATCCTTCCCGAGAAGGCCATATTCTCTCGCTTGCTCCAACGCTATGCTCAGGTTCTTCACAGCAAGGGGATATTCATGCCGAACATAGACATACCCGTAATGTGAGCCTATTGCATATCCGCCAATTATCATACCTTCTATAACACTGTGAGGGTTCCCTTCAAGGAGGCTCCTATCCATGTAAGCACCAGGATCACCTTCGTCAGCATTACAGATGATATAGCGTACGCCATCAAGGGATGGTGCATTACGGCATGACTCCCACTTCGCGGCTGTGGGGAACCCGCCACCTCCACGCCCGCGCAGCCCGGATTTCCTAATCTCCTCAACCACCTGCTCGGGCTGTATCTCAAAGAGCACCTTAGATAGAGCTGAATAACCGCCAATTGTGAGGTAGTCCTTTATGTTTGTGGGGTCAATGAGACCGTTATTGCCAAAGATCAGCCTCTGCTGCTTTTTGTAGAAGGGGACATCATTCTCAAAATGTGCCTTCTGTCCACTTGTAGGCTCAACATAAAGGAGTCGATCAATAATGTTGCCCTTCAGAACTGTCTCTGAGATTATCTCAGGAGCATCGTTTGGAGTAACCCGCTGGTAGAATATCTTTTCAGGATAAACTACAGCCAACGAACCATGCTCGCAGAAACCGTGACAGCCTGTCACTTTCAATTCGACCTGCTTGCTTAACCCTTGTCGCTCTATCTCGTTCTCGAATGCTTTGGCAACATCCTCGCATCCATACGCATGACAGCCGGTGCCTCCGCAGATTGAGATACAGGGCTTTTCCAGCTTGCGCTGGCTCAGTATCCTGACCCGCAATTGTTCCAGTTCAATCGCTGACCTCAATGTCTTCATGCAGCCTTTCTCTCCGTGCTTTCTTGTATCTATTGAGGATTTTCTTGACTTCTCCCGGGCCCATTTGTCCATGGTACTTACCATCTACAACCACGATAGGTCCTAGAGCACATGCTCCTAGACAGTTAACGGTCTCCAGTGAAAACCGCATATCTTCGGTTGTCTCACTAGGCTCGACGCCAAGTTGTCTTTTCACTTCGTCGAGCACAGTAGGGGCACCTCGCACATGGCAGGCAGTACCGAGACAAACGCTCACTATATGCTCACCACGTGGCTTGAAACTGAATGCCTTGAAAAAGGTGGCCACACCACAGACCTGTATCAACGGCAGACCCAACTGGTTCGCTACCGCTCTCAAAGCGTCTTCCGGCAGATAATGATATTCGGATTGCACATCCTGAAGTATTGAGATGACACTGTCGCGGTTGCCACCGTATTTACCTACTATTGCCCCCACTTTCCCATAATCGCTCATCATTTCATAAGCACCTCTCTGGGTGCCTTTCCTTACCTTTTCATCCTTAGATTCTTACAGATATCCCTTTCTCAGCCAAATAGTCTCTTGCCTGAGAGATGGATATTCCTCCGAAGTGGAAGATAGAAGCGGCTAAAACTGCCGCCGCTTTGCCAATTGCTATAGCTTCACAACAATGCTCCAATTTCCCTGCACCTCCGCAAGCAGTGACTGGGATGGCGACGGCTTCAGCCACGGCTTTGGTCATCTCCAGATCATATCCTTCCTTTGTGCCATCGGCATCTCTGCTGGTGAGCTAGATTTCCCCGGCCCCTGGCTCCTCTACCTTCCTTGTCCAATCCACAACATCTATACCTGTGCATTCGCTGCCACTTTTGACTACCATCTCTAATCGTGGAAGACCAGTCCCAGGGGGGGCACGCCCATCGATGGCAACAATGAGCCTTTCCTTGCCATGTTCTCTCGAGGCCTCTTTTACAAGCTCAGGGTTTCTCACAGCCGCAGTATTGACCGAGACTTTATCTACACCAAGGTCAAACAAGGTTTTCATGTCTTCTATGTTTCTAACCCCACCACCTACGGCAGAAGGGATAGTAACCTTTTCTGTCACCTTCTTGACCCATTCCAGCCTTGTTCCCCTGCTCTCCACAGTAGCAGCAATATCGAGAAAGACAAGCTCATCGGCGCCCTCACAACAATAAGCCTCTGCTGCCTCTACGGGGTCTCAGGCATCCCTCAGATTCACGAGGTTGACCCCTTGACTACTCTGCCATCCTTCACATCCAAACAGGGTATGATTCGCACTGCAGTCATTTCACAAATCCCAGAATTTAATCAAATCTCGGTAGTGCATGACGGTACTCATAGAGTGGTTTTCCACCGCTATGCCGGATTCCACAGCCGCAGCTACAGGGTTGAGACCACCGGCAAGTATCATCCCCACCTTGTTCAACTCGACAGGCACTCCGCACACAGATTTGCTCACCTCGCCCATCATAAGCAATCCGTCCAGACCGGCTTCTTTTAACCCGGCAGCGACCTTCTCTCCTAATGGTTGGCATATGGCAGGTATTTCCCGGAAATTGGCCAGAATCC
Source organism: Chloroflexota bacterium (assembly GCA_015222405.1). Taxonomy (GTDB): domain Bacteria; phylum Chloroflexota; class Dehalococcoidia; order E44-bin15; family E44-bin15; genus JADFVG01. The sequence continues at coordinate 122 of JADFVG010000119.1, read as the reverse complement.
GTCCTTCCCCTCTTCTGACTACCTGACCAACGCTGGTCATCTTACTGGCGATGTATAGCTCCGCAGGGTCCAAAGATGAGCCCGAGTACTGGATAAGCTCGACAAATCGCAAAGGTTTGCCG
>JADFVG010000118.1 GCA_015222405.1 Chloroflexota bacterium | reverse complement strand
AGGAGCACCAGCCGTGCCCTGAGCGCCATGCCTGACCTTGAGGAACAGGCAAGCTGGCTGATGGACAACCTGATGCAAACGATGGACGTAGAAAAAGGTGGCCTGTTCCTACTGGACGAGGAGCAAAAGCGATATCTCCCCCGGGCGCTGAGGGGCTACGATAGCCCGGCAGTGAGCCAGATACATCTGGAGAGCGACAACCCGGCGGTGGCATTCCTGGTTAAGGCAGATCGCTGCTTAACTGCGGAGAGCATGGAGCGGGTGCCCCAGCTTCGTGCTATGTGGAAATTGGAACGAGAACAATTGGAGGAACTGGAAACCAGGGTGCTGGTTCCGGCGAGGGTCAAGGATAACCTGATCGGGGTGATTTTGCTCGGCCCAAAACGCTCCCGGAAGGCATACTCTGTTGATGACCTGGAGTTCATTTACCTTGTGGCCAATCAGGCCGCGGTAGCTATTGAGAATACGAGACTTTACCAAGAGGCTACAGATAGGGCGGAGTGGATTGATATGACAAGCAAGCTAACCAGGGTTATCGGCTCCAGTCTAGACATGGACCAGGTATACGAGACATTTACTACAGCGCTGAAAAATCTCGTTCCTTTCGACCGCATCAGCATCGGTCTGGTTGAGGGGGACAAAGTCAGGCTTCTGTTGGTGTCTTCGGAGGTGTCCACAGAGTTGAGTGCTGGGGATATCATTCCCTTGAAGAAGTCGGTTGTGGCATGGGCTATTGCTCATAAATGCATTAACATCGAGAACGATTTTGCCCAGGAGAGGCTGTTCCCTGTAGATGAAACCCATCTGCGGAATGGATTGAGGTCTGCGATCCGGGTGCCGCTGTTCTCCAAGGGGGAGGTCTTTGGCACCTTGAACCTGGCCAGCTGTTGCCCGAACGCCTACGGGGAGAGGGAACGGAAGATTCTGGAGCAGATTGCGGGCCAGGTGGCAGTGGCGATCCAGAATGCGCTTCTTTATGAGGAGGCGAAGCGAGCCTATGAGGAGGCGAAGCGAGCCTACGAGGAGCTGAACGCGGCACAGGAGTTCTTGGTGCGGTCGGAGAAGCTCAGGGCTTTGGGTGAGATGGCGGGAGGGGTGGCCCATGACTTCAATAACGTGCTTTCGGTCATTCTGGGCCGGGCTCAGTTGGTTCTCGAGGATATAGAGGATGCAAAGCTGAAAAGAAGCATCAAGGCGATCGAGCAAGCAGCTCTTGATGCTGCTAAGACAGTGCGCCGGCTTCAGGAGTTTACCAGGGTGAGAAGGGATCAGGCTTTCGACCAGGTGAAGGTGAATCAATTGGTCAGGAGCGCGTTGCAGATGGCGGAGCCCCGCTTCAAGGAGAGCTGGGAAAAAGATGGTGTGGAGATTGCGGTTAACACAGACCTGAATGCGGTGAACTCGGTGCGGGGAGACATGGCGGAGCTAAGAGAGGCGCTGATTAATATCATCTTCAACGCTGTGGATAGTATGCCTCAGGGGGGCAAGCTGACCGTCAAGGCGTGGCAGGAGGATAACCAGGTAGTTCTCTCCGTTAGCGATACTGGTGTTGGCATTCCGGATGAGATAAAATCCAAGATATTCGACCCCTTCTTTTCCACAAAAGGCCCTGATGGCATGGGGCTGGGGCTTAGTATAACATATGGTATTATCACCAGGCAGGGCGGAAACATCGATGTGGAAAGCACTTTAGGCCAGGGGTCTACCTTTTATGTTAGATTACCGCTAGGGGGTGAAAAGATGAAAAACAAGGCTTCCCCTGGTTCCCCTTCTTCCACGAGGAAGGTGAACATACTGTTGGTTGATGACGATCCTGAGGTTAGTGAGGTTCTTGAATTGATGCTCGCCCAGATTGGGCACGAGGTAACGGTAGTTGCTCAGGGACAGGAGGCAATCGCCTTATTTGAGCAGAGTGATTATGACCTGGTAATTACCGACCTGGGGATGCCCGATATCTCAGGGTGGGAGGTTGCTAAAGCAGTTAAGGAGAAAAGGCCGGAAACGCCGGTCGTCCTTATCACCGGCTGGGGCATCCAGCTTGATAGCGAAGAGATGAGCAGGAGCGGCATCGAGGGGGTTATTGCCAAGCCGTTTAGCAAACAAGCTCTTGTGGATCAGCTGGCAAGGGTGCTGAAGGATGCTAAGTAGTTGGCACTGCGCTGAATATCGCTAAAGGGGAGTTGGCATGATACGGGAAAAAATCCTTATCGTTGATGATCAGCCTGCGGAACTGGAGATGATGCAGGAGATCCTTGACCGTGAGGGATATGAGACAGCGGCTGTGGGCAGTGGGGAAGAAGCCATGCAGTTGGCGCCCCAGGCCTTTGACCTGCTTCTGACCGATATCGTTATGCCCCATATGGGGGGTCTGGAGCTCATTCAAGCATTCCAGGAGGTGAGCCCGGAGACAGTGCCCGTGCTTATCACCGGTTATGCCAGTATTGAAACGGCGCGGGCAGCAATTCAACATGGGGCATATGATTACATCGTTAAGCCCTTTGATCGCGCTGAACTCTGCACCGCCGTGGCCAAGGCTTTAGAGCGCAAGAAGCTTGCCGATGAGAACATCCGGCTTAAGGAGCTGGTTGGGTTATATCGGGTAAGCCAATCGATGGTCAGAAGCGAGGATCAGAGGGAAGTGCTGAAATTTATTCTCAATAGTGGGATCAGTCAGACAAAGTCGAGCGGGGGTGCCATCCTCCTTTTTGATAGCTTGAAGCGTGGCATGGTGATCGCTGCCGCTGCTGGGGCATGGGAAGTTGTCGCCCGATTTGCCAACGCGTTGCTCGAAAGAGGTATCAGGTTCTGGACTGGGGATATGGAGGAGGCGATACTTTTTACCGATGTGGAGCAGCATCCCCTTTTTGAGCGGGTTAGCCACCGCTACCCTGATCGTGGCTTCTTGCCCCCCAAGGCTAAAGGCATGGAGGTATTATTGCTCCCGATAAGGAGCGACAACGAGATCCTTGGTCTACTTAATGTCTTTCGAGAGGGAGCACCCAGATTATTCGGTGAAGGGGATCTTGAGCTACTGACCATCCTTGCTACTCAGACTGGTGCCTTGATAAAGAGCCGTCAGTTGTTCACTGAGCTGGAGGATAGCTCATTTCGCATCCTTTGTTCCATAGCCTCCTGGGTTGATAGCAGGAGCCTCTGCACTCAGGGGCATATGAAAAAGGTAGCTGAGCTGAGCGAGCAGCTGGCGCCGAGGATTTCCCTGAGCGAGGCCGAGATAGAGGCGATCAAGCAAGCGGCTTTAGTTCACGATATTGGGATGATTGGGGTCAGCGAGTCTATTTTGAACATGCCTGGCGAACTTACATCCCAGGAGTGGGATATAGTGAAACTTCACCCCGTGATCGGAGAAGAGATCCTGAGCCACCTTCCCTTCCTCTCTGAGGCTCGTAACATCGTAAAGCATCATCATGAACGCTTAGACGGTAGCGGGTATCCAGATGGTCTATCGGGGAGGCAGATAACGAGTGCGGTTCAGGTGGTATCTATTTGCGACGCCTATCATGCCTTGACTTCGCCTCGCCCTTGGCGGCCGGCGTTTTCTAAAGAGGAAGCCGTTGCTACTTTGCAAGGGGAGAAGGGGGCGAAGTTCGACCCCGATATAATAGATACTTTCGTAGATATGGTGAAGGAGAGGAAATAGCGCGCTCCCAAGCTATCAGCTTCATAGTAGCGATGGGATGTCTTTTGAAGCGTCCGCTATCTCCTTAAGTTTCAACTCTGCTTCTTTCTGTCTCTTCTTTGTCGTGGGCGCCGACTCAGTTAAGCGGTAATAGTATCCCCGCACCTTTTCTATATCGCTGAGATGGGAAAGAATGAGGGTCACATCGAGCGCTGCTCTCTCCCGGGGGTAATCGCCACTCCTGATTACGGCCTCTTCCATTAGCTCCTTCAAATAATCGCCAATCTCCTTAACGATATCCACATTGGCTTCCCCGGCGGGGGATGTGAGCAAATATAAAGCGCTGCCTGCATCCTTTGGCTTACAGGAAACGGAAAGCTCACTCAGGGCCTCGTCCAACGCTGCTACACCTTTGTGTGTCTCCGTCCCCTTTTTCCTCCAGCTCCGTCTCCGCGGCAGGGGAAGCCTGCCGAACAGCGACACCTGCGTTTTACCAAAGCCTATCGTCGACCATCCTCCCAGGGTCTGGATTATATCCCCGGCATCGACTATCCTGGCCCCGATATGCTTGTGTTTCTTCTCCTCGCCGGTGCAGAGAAGGTTGTAGAAAGGCTCCACTATTTGCTGGTTAATCTTCTGCATGTTGTTTAAAAGGTTTGTGTCCTTTCTCAGATACCTTTGATTGTCAATCAGAAAAACCGCATCTGCCACGGAGTATATGGACTTAAGGCAGGTAGCCGTATTGTAAACACATCTTTCCTCGGCATGCTCCTCATGTTCAAAGGGGAGGGCAACCAGGGCATATACTGGCTTATCTATATACCTTTCCTTGAGGACTTGTGTGAATATGGGCAGCCCTCCCGAGCCTGTGCCTCCGGAGGAAGCGGCAATCAGGAGAAAGGCATCGGTCTCATAAAACCTCCTCGTTTCTCTCACCGCATCTATAACCTTATCGCTGCCCTCTCTCGCTATCTGGGCGCCAAGCTCATTTATCTTGCCCACACCATGACCGCCGGTCTTTCGCCCGCCCAATATAATTCTATGCCGGAAATCAGTCCTTATGTTTCTCAACCCGCTGAGGTCGGCTTCATCTGTATTTACGGCGAGGGCGTCGGTGATTATCTCAATCCTCCGATTGGCTCTTGCCCTTCTGCCGATCCTGTAAAACTCGTCAGCGATTCTCCCGCCACATTGTCCAAACCCAATAACCACGAGCTTCATTTTCCCCTCCTTGTCTATCCCTTTAGGGCGCTAGAAAATTCCCTACTTTCGGATATTCATAGTATTAGCGAATGATACTACAAAGCAATCCCTGTCGTCAAGGCAGTGGTTCCTTTGGCCTGAGAGGTTCTATTTAGCTGGACTAGATGGGCATATTGACCAAACGAGAAAGGTTCTTTAAAATCTGAACAGTGATCATCGACTTCCACACCCACATTTTCTCGCCGCGGCTGAGGGAAAATCGGGAGCAGTACCTGGGGCGCGATCCATGCTTTGCCCACCTCTATTCCGACCCCAAAGCTGCGCTCGCCACCGCTGAGGACCTCATAGCCAGTATGGACCGCGAGGGCATCGACCGCTCCATTGTGCTCAACATTGGCTGGGCTAGTCACCAGATGTGTGTGGAGACCAACGACTATATCATGGAGGCGATATCACGCTACCCGGAGCGCTTGGTGGGTTTTTGCGCTCTCCAGCCAAAGGAGGGGGAGGCAGCCATCGCCGAGCTCGAGCGCTGCGCCCGGGGAGGGATGAGAGGCATCGGCGAGATGAGGCCCGATACCCAGGGGCTTGACCTCGGGGACGAGGCGATGATGAGACCCATCGTTGAGGCGGCAGCAGATCACCGATTCATCCTCCTCACCCACGCCTCCGAGCCGGTGGGGCACCTATATTCGGGGAAAGGGAATATCACCCCCGATATCCTTTATCGCTTTATCTGCCATTTCCCCCAGATTCCCATCGTCTGCGCCCACTGGGGTGGTGGCCTGCCTTTCTATGCCCTGATGCCGGAGGTGGGCCGGGCGTTAGAAAATGTTTTCTTCGATACCGCAGCCACACCCTTTCTCTACCGGCCTGAGATTTTCACCCATGTGGCGCAGATCGTGGGTTTTGACAAAATCCTTTTCGGCAGCGACTATCCGCTGCTTGCGCCCTCTAGGATCACATCGCAGCTGCGCTCCATCGGCCTGGGGGAGGAGGCAGAGGGCCTGATCCTGGGTGGGAATGCAGAGAGGCTTCTTGGTCTCTAACGGAGGGTTATGGAAAAGATTCGTACCTTTATCGCCATAGAGTTGCCCCAGGAGGTCAAGACTTGGCTGTCCTCGGCGCAAAGTAAATTGAGACCGGCGCAGCATCCCTATGTGAAATGGGTGTCTGCGGATGGCATTCATCTTACCCTGAAGTTTCTGGGCAATATCGATAGGGGGAAGGTATCGCCAATAGCGGAGGCGATGGCCGAGGCGGCTCAAGATGTGTTTCCCTTTCGATTGGAGGTCGGTGGGCTGGGTGCGTTCCCCAGCCTGGGGCGGCCTCAGGTTATCTGGGTGGCGGTGGGTGGGGAGGTGGAGAAGCTTGCTTCTTTGCAACGTGGAATTGACCATTCCATGGCTGCCCTTGGTTTCTCCGCGGAGACTCGCCCCTTCACCCCGCATCTGACCCTGGGACGCCTCAGGGAGAGAGCTTCTGCTGAGGAGCGACGAAGGATGGGGGAAGCGCTCCTGGTTGCCAAGGGGGAGGAGGTTGTTCCCTTTCACGTGGCGGAGATCAGCCTAGTGAGGAGCACCCTCACCCCTAAAGGGGCAATTTATAATCGAATTTCCTCAATCTCACTGGAAAGTGGGTTGCCAACATCCCATTTTTAGTATATACTTTGGGCCGTTGATTTTTAGCTGGGAGGTGGCTTTTGGAGAACGGTAGCTTTCCCAAATGTCTGAAGTGCAACGTAGGTGATCTTGTCCCCTTGTCCGACTTTGGCAGCCAAGGGGCGGCAATTCACTACAAGGCCTGGGTTTGTACTAATCCTGATTGCGGCTTCAACTTGAAGATCAGGAATGGTGATCTTTATGTCAATGAGCCCATTATCAGTGGGGCATCGCACACCCCCAGGTCGCGTAGTTAAAATAACCTTTTGCTTGATATTAGGGGAAGCGGGTTCCCTTTTTCTGTGAACTTATTCGCCGGGCTAAATCAGCTCAAAGGGATAGTTCTCGATTTCTTCTTTCCTCCCCGGTGTGTTGGTTGTGGGGTGGGGGGAAGCCTCCTTTGCTCTTCCTGCCGATCGTCGCTTCCTCGCCTCTGCCCTCCGTTATGTGCTAAGTGCGGCAGGCCGCTTGCCTCAGGAACCCTGTGCTCAGGGTGTGATCAGCAGCCGATGGACATCGAAGGCATTTGTTCGCTTTTCCGCTTTGACGGGGCGATGCGCCAGGCGATTCTCTCCTTCAAATACAGGAATGTGAAAGCCCTCGCTCCTCTCCTGGCTCAGCTAATGGCAGAATATCTGGTGGCCAACCCCTTGTCTGCTGAGGTGCTTGTCCCGGTGCCGCTTCACCGGCGCCGCCTGCGCCAGCGTGGCTATAATCAGGCATCGCTTTTGGCCGCGGAGCTTGGCCGGCTGAGTTCAATGCCTGTGGTTGAGGGCTCGCTGGTTCGCCTTCGAGACACCCCGGCTCAAACCAGAACCAGGAGTGCGGAGGAGCGCCAGAGCAATGTGACCCAGGCCTTTTTCTGTCGCAATCAAGATTTAGATGGCAAACACGTACTGCTCATTGATGACGTGTGCACCTCTGGGGCAACCCTTGACGCCTGTGCCACCGCCGTGAAAGCGGGAAGTGCGACCTCAGTCTGGGGCTTGACGGTGGCGAGAGAGGTGTGAGAAGCTACTGGTGCACCAATTCTGGGGCTGAGGTGGCAGGATAAAAGCGGACCCCACGCTCATCCTTTTTCTCGGTGGCATTGGCGGCACCCCTGTGGAGGAGATGGTTGCTGTTGCCCACCGTGCCATCGCCCGAGACATCATAGAGCGGGCGATGGAGAGTGACGCCTTCTCACGGGTGATCTTGGTTACCGATATGGAGGAGCTGGGCAAGGAGCTCGGTCCCTCGGTGGCGGTCGAGGAGAGTAAACGCCCGTTTCATTTTGGCCAAAGGCTGAAGCAGCTTATCCAGAAGCACGGGATTGAGAAGCCCTTTTATATTGGCCGAGGTTGTGTTCCCCTGCTCTCTTCCGGTGAACTTGGTGCCCTTGCCCAGCAGCTATCCTCGGCGACAAATACGGTAATCACCAACAACATCTTCTCCGCCGACCTCACCGCCTTCACCCCGGGGAAAGCGATAGCGGACATCGATCTCCCGGCTATAGATAATCCTCTGGCGCAGCTTCTGGTCGGTCAGGCGGGCCTGAGAGAGGTTTGCCTCCCTCGAACCGCCGCTTACCAGTTTGACATTGATACCCCCACCGACCTCTTCATCCTCAAGCTTCACCCCGGCGTCGGCAGCCACACCCAAGCCTGTGTGGTGGACCTAGACCTCGATACCTCTCGCCTGGAGCGAGCGATAAGCTGCTTCAACGATGAGAATGCCCAGATTGTGGTGGCGGGGCGTGTTGGCAGCCATGTTTGGGCGCAAATGGAGAAAGGGACTGCTTGCCGGGTGCGGCTGCTGGCTGAGGAGCGGAGTCTGCGTGCCGATGAGCGCCAGCAGCGGGGCGAGGCTTGTTCCATCCTTGGCTTCTACTGGGAGCAGGTAGCTCCTCAGCGCTTCTTTGAAACCTTGGCTCGCCTCGGCGATGCCGCCTTCATCGACTCCAGGGTCATTTTTGCCCATTTCGGGCTTGAGCCCTCGCGTCCTGACCGCTTCTATTCCGACCTGGGGCAGCCGGAGAAGATAGACAATCCCTTTGTTCGTCAGTTTACCGAGGCCGCCCTGGGGGCCCCGATCCCGGTCATCCTCGGCGGGCATTCCCTGGTCTCTGGCGGCCTTCTGGCTCTCATTGAGATCGGGTTGTTGACAAGGAGGTGATGGAGCGGTAAACTACCGTCGAAACTGGAAGAGAAGTGTCAGATTGGACGTCAGGATGGCAAAGCTTATTTTGGGGAAAAGCAGCGGGAATAGTTAATGGACTCAACTGCCACGCCAAGAAATTGCGTGGATTTCTTTTTTAAGAGGTAATGTCAATGAATGTTCTAGAGCATAGCGATCCAGAGCTTTGGCAGGTCCTCAGTAGCGAGCAGAGGCGGCAGCAGGAGACCATCGGGCTCATCGCTGCCGAAAACCATGCCTCGAGGGCGGTTCTGGAAGCGATGGCCTCAGTGTTCACTGACAAGTATGCGGAGGGCTATCCTCAGCATCGCTATTACGGGGGATGCTGGGAGGCCGACCGGGTGGAGGAGATGGCCCGGGAGCGGGCAAAGAGACTTTTTCATGCCGAGCATGCCAATGTCCAGCCCCACAGCGGGACTCAGGCGAACATGGCGGCATACTTCGCCCTGCTCCAACCGGGGGATAGCTTCATGGCAATGAAGCTAGACCATGGTGGGCATCTCACCCATGGCAGCCCGGTCAGCTTCTCGGGCAAGCTCTATCGCTTTATTCCCTACGGGGTTGACCGGGAAACGGAACTCCTGGATTATGATGAGGTGGAAAGGATCGCCCGAGAGTACAGACCCAAGCTCATCCTCACTGGGGCCAGCGCCTACTCTAGGGTCATCGACTTTGAGCGCTTCCGTCACATCGCTGACCTCGTCGGAGCCAGGCTCATGGTGGACATGGCTCACATCGCAGGGCTTGTTGCCACTGGGGTGCATCCCAGCCCTGTTCCCCACGCTGACATAGTCTCCTCCACCACCCATAAGACCCTGCGCGGTCCGCGAGGTGGCTTTCTGTTGTCCACGGCAGAGTTCGCTTCCCGCTTGGATGCGGCGGCCTGCCCTGAGGCTCAGGGAGGTCCTATGATGCATATCATAGCCGCCAAGGCGGTTTGCTTTGGCGAGGCGATGAGGCCGGAGTTCGTGAGCTATCAGCAAGCCGTGGTCGAGAATGCTCGGCTTTTGGCCAGCGAGCTTCAGCGAGGGGGGCTTCGTATCGTCTCTGGGGGCACGGACAATCACCTCCTGCTCGTGGATCTCCGCGACCATGGGATAACGGGCAAGGCAGTGGAGCAAGCCCTCGAGTCTGTAGGCATCATTGCTAACCGCAATGCCATACCCTTTGACCGTCGGCCCCCCCAGGTCACCAGTGGCATCAGGTTTGGCACCCCGGCAGTGACCAGCCGCGGCTTTGGACCTGATGAAATGAGGCGCATTGCCCGGCTCATCATCAAGGTTGTGAACAATATCGGCGATGACAAGACATATAAGGAAGTGCGCCTGGAGGTGGAAGACATCTGCAGCCGTTTCCCTGTGCCCAGTCTTAGCGCTTAGTGTTGTTGCTAGTGCCTTTTTCATGTATAATAGCCAGAAATGGAGGCAGCGTTGAATTCAGGGGGTGATAGCTCGCGTGACTATGAGCTGGTAGTGATTATCAGCCCAGAGGTCTCCGAAGAGGATATCCCTGCTACTTTGGACAAGATAAGCCGTTTCATCGTTGAGAGAGGCGGCTCCATCACCGAAGTGAGCCAATGGGGGAAAAGGAAGCTTGCTTACCCGATAAAGAATTTTATGGAGGGTAACTACGTACTGACTCACTTCAAGATGGACTCCAGGTTGACTGCTGACCTTGAAGCAAGCTTGAGGCTCTCGGAAGAGATCCTACGCCATTTGTTGGTGAGGTTGAACGATTAGAGAACCATTTTTGAAAGGAGTGCGGTGGCATGGCGAGTTTGAACAAAATTATGGTCATTGGCAACCTTGGAACTGATCCCGAGATGCGTTTCACCCCCAGCGGAAATCCGGTAACCTCATTTCGCCTCGCTACCACCCGAACCTACACCACCCCTGAAGGGGAAAGAAGGCAAGAGACGGAATGGTTCACCGTTGTCACCTGGAGCAAGCTGGCGGAGACTTGCAATCAGTTTCTAGCTAAAGGTCGGCGGGCCTATGTTGAGGGCCGGTTGCGAACCCATGTCTGGGAAGGCCAGGATGGGCAGCGGCGCTTTCGCAACGAGATTGTGGCCAACCGTGTAATCTTTTTCGATCGCCCTGGTGTTGCTCCCCTTCCTGAGGAGGGTGCTCCTCTTCCTGAGGAGGGTGTAGAGGGGGAGATCGAGCCTGAGGAGCTCCCATTCTAAGACGGTTGGACACTGTGGGGGGCGAAGTCGAAATTTAGAAGCAAGGCGGATAGCATCAAAAAATGCCTATAAAGCGGGGAAAGCCAAGAAAGTTCAGAAGCGGGGCCAGGAGATATATACCCAAGCGTAAGGTGTGTGCCTTCTGTGTGGCTAAGGTTGAGGTTATCGATTATAAGGAACCTTCGCTGTTGCGCAGATATATCTCAGATCGGGGGAAGATCGAGCCTCGGCGCAGGACGGGCACCTGTGCCAAGCACCAGCGGGCGTTAGCGGTGGCGGTGAAGAGGGCGCGGCATCTTGCCTTATTACCGTTTACCCCAACTCATATCCGCAAGACCGGAGGAGTGGGGGTAAGGGGCTAACTTTCCCAGTTTAACATCCCCCTCTTAAAGCGCTCAACTGCATTGCGCTCTAGTGCAAAAATGGCGAAAAAGCGAAAGGCACCGCCCAGCCGGGAGATCACCACCAAGCGTCGCTTGGCGCGGTGGCAGCGGGAGAGGAGAAGGCGGCGCTTCATCATCTTCCTCGGCGCTCTGGTCATTGCCGTAGTCATAGGAATTATAGCCTTTGGAGCCTATCGCCACTGGATTGCCTTGCCAAGGGAGGGGTTGTCAACAGTGCATGGCACGATAGCTACCGTCAAATTCACCCGCGCCGACTATCTTGATATGCTTCGTGCCTATCCCCAGGGTACCCCTGAAACCCCTCTCATCATGTTGGAGCACCATGAGCTGATGAGGCAGGGGGCTGAGGAGTTTGGGGTTGATGTCACCGATGATGATATCACCGAGGAGATCAAAAGCATACTCTTCCCCGATGATGAAGAGGTAAGCGAGGAGGAGTTTCAGGAGCGCTACCAGCAGGAGCTTGAGCTTCAAGGGATTTCCGATGAGCACTATCGATGGTTTGTGGGGTATGATCTGTTGCAGGGCAGGCTGGATGAATACCTTGGGGAGCAGGTGCCCGAGGAAATGCTTCAGGTTCATGTTCTGGGAATCCTGGTGGCTACTGATGAGGTTGCGCAAACGGTGATTGAGAGGCTGGAAGGGGGCGAGGATTTCGCATCCCTTGCTGCTGAGGAATTTAATCTGGATTCGGTGTCCAAAGAGAACGGCGGCGACCTGGGTTGGATCCCCGAGGGGCTCAAGGGCACGGCGTTCGATGGCGTTGCCTTCAACCTTGAATTGGATGAAGTGAGCCCGCCGTTTATTACCGGTTCCGGGCAAGGCTACTGGGTGATCAAGGTACTGGAGCGGGAGGAGAACCGGGCGCTGAGTGAGGAGACCAGGGAGCGGCTTCAAGCTATGGCTCTTGGCAACTGGCTTGCAGCCGAGAGAGAAGAGAAGGTGGAGCGCAAGTCCAACCTCGATCTGGACGAGGTATATGAATGGGCCATAGGGCGGATCGATTAGGGAGGATCTATCGTTGGGAAAAAGGGAAAGCATTGGTATTGGGTTGATGGGGCTGGGGGTTATTGGCGGCGGCGTGGCTAAGGCCCTGATGGAGAGGGAAGAGGCTATCGCCAGCCAGGTGGGCTGTCCATTGCGGCTGAGAAAAATACTGGTGCGTGATCTGGCCAAGAGGCGCGTGGTGGAGGTGGAGCCTCACCTCCTTACCACCGACCCTCGGCAGATCATCGATGACCCTGAAATAGACATCGTGATTGAGGTTATCGGTGGCGAGAGCCCGGCGCTTGAGTTGATAAAGGAGGCTATCCTCAAGGGGAAGCATGTGGTCACCGCCAATAAGGAGGTTATCTCAAAGCATGGCCCTGAGCTCATCTCCCTGGCTCAGACAAAGGGGGTCGACATCCTCTATGAGGCCAGCGTGGGTGGAGGCATCCCGCTCATTGCCCCCTTCAAGCAGGACCTGTTGGCTAACAAGATCTCGGCCATCTATGCCATCATCAACGGTACCACCAACTATATTCTCACCAGAATGGCGTCTGAGGGGCTGGATTTCTCCTCGGCGCTAAAGCAAGCGCAGAAGATGGGTTACGCTGAACCTGACCCGACAAACGATATCGAGGGCATTGATGCCGCCTATAAGCTTGCCATATTGGCCACCTTGGCTTTTCACACTGTGGTTCGCCCTCAGGACGTTTACCACGAAGGTATCTCCCGCCTCTCCTCCCGCGATTTCAGATATGCCAGGGAGCTGGGCTATGCCATAAAGCTGCTCGCCATTGCCAAGGAGAAGGACGCTTCTATTGAGGTTCGCGTTCATCCGGTATTCATTCCTGAAGACCTCCTCCTGGCCAAGGTGGAGGGCGTCTATAATGCTGTTCAGGTGGAGGGCGACCTGGTGGGCAGGGTTATGTTCTATGGCCAGGGGGCTGGTGCCTTCCCAACTTCAAGCGCAGTAATCGCCGATGTCATCGATTTGGGGCAAAGAATCAACCTCGGGGTGAGCATCACCTCCAGCCTCAGGCTGGATCCGGGGAAAAGGATAAAACCAATCTCTGAAATCGAGACCAGATATTATCTCCGCTTGAGCACCGTGGACCGCCCCGGCGTGCTGGCGCAGATCTCCAAGATCCTGGGAGACCTCCAGATCAGCATCTCCTCTGTGATCCAAAGGGAGACCGATGTCGCCACCGGGAGTGCCCAAATTGTGCTCATGTCCTACCCGGCTCAGGAGTGGGCGATGCAAAGGGCACTCAAGGAGATAGAGCGACTTGAGGTGGTAAAGGAGATCTCCAACTTCATTAGGGTCGAGGACTAGCTATGGCGGTTACAAAAGGTGTTTTAGAGAGATACCGTGAATTTCTCCCCATCACCGCCAAGACCCCGATGATAACCCTCGGCGAGGGGGATACGCCGTTGGTCAGGTCGCGGCAAATAGAGAAGGAGTTTGGCTGCGAGCTTTACTTCAAGCTGGAAGGGTGCAACCCCACGGGCTCGTTCAAGGATCGGGGTATGGTGGTGGCAGTGGCCAAGGCGGTGGAAGGGGGAAGCCGCGCCATTATCTGTGCCTCCACGGGCAATACCAGCGCCTCGGCCGCAGCCTATGGCGCCGGATTTGGGCTTAGCACCTTTGTCATTGTGCCCCAGGGGGGGATCGCCCTGGGGAAGATGGCCCAGGCTGTAGTTTACGGGGCGAGGATCATCGCCATCGATGGCTCCTTCGATCAGGCATTGAGCCTGGTGCGCACCCTGAGCCAGAAGCATCCCGTAACTGTGGTCAATTCCATCAACCCCTATCGCCTCGAAGGGCAGAAGACCGCTGCCTTTGAGATCGTCGATGCCTTGGGCGATGCCCCCGACTACCTTTTTATTCCCGTGGGTAATGCGGGCAATATTACCGCCTACTGGAGGGGGTTTGTGGAATATCATGGAGCGGGGAAGGCAAAGAGCACTCCGAGGATGATGGGATTTCAGGCTGAGGGGTCAGCCCCCATCGTTCAGGGTAAGGTTATCGAGGAGCCGAAAACAATAGCTTCGGCGATCCGCATCGGCAATCCGGCAAGCTGGGAGGGAGCGGTCGCCGCCAGGGATGAGTCTGGCGGGCTCATCGACCTCGTCACCGATGATGAAATCCTTTCCGCCTACAGGCTTCTTGCCCGTGAGGAGGGCATCTTTGGCGAGCCGGCTTCAGCCGCCTCGGTGGCCGGTCTGATAAAGGTGGCGAGACAGGGTATCAGCCTCAAGGGCAAAAAGGTGGTTTGCATCATCACTGGCGCTGGGCTTAAGGACCCAGATACGGCTATCAAGGATGCTGAGCCCCCCATTGAGCTTGCTGCCGAGCTCAGCGCCATCGAGCAAGCCTTGGATCTGAGTTAGGCCATGACTCACGCTAAGGTAATTGTCAATCCAGTCGCGCGGGGTGGAGTCACGGGGAAGCGGTGGCCCCACATCAGCAAGCTGCTCAGGGACGCCGGCCTCACCTTCGACTATGACTTCACCCAAGGGGTGGGACATGGGATCGAGCTGGCTAGTGAGGCAGTGGCCAATGGATATGAGTTGGTAATAGCTGTCGGTGGCGATGGCACCGTGAATGAGGTGGTCAACGGCCTGGTGGATGAAAGGGGAAAGGGCAGGGCAACGCTGGGCATCATCAGCAGCGGGGTAGGTAGTGACGCTGCCCGCTCTTTGGGCATCCCTCATGAGTATGCTCCAGCCTGCCGCCTATTCTCCAACTTCAAAACGGCCGCCATCGACCTCGGTGCGGTAGAGTATGTGATGGGCGATGAAAAGGTGCGGCGTTTTTTTATCAATACAGCGGGCTTGGGCTTCGATGCCGCTGTGGTCAAGCGCACTCATGGTGTAATCAAGGTGATAAGGGGCACCATCCCTTATGCCTTAGGCTTTGTGACCGTCCTCGCCACCTATCGCAATAAGGATGTGGTTATAAACCTCGATGGGGCAACACAAGAGCAGCGGGTGTTTTCGGTAGTGGTCAATAATGGGCGCTACTTTGGAGGGGGGATGAAGATCGCCCCCGATGCCGACCCCTGCGATGGATTTCTGGACGCATT